>CBDULU010000464.1:0-1512 GCA_965368155.1 uncultured Flavobacteriaceae bacterium | reverse complement strand
TATGCCATAATCAAGAACCTCTTCCAGAGAGCTAAGTGCTGGTTTTTCAAATTCTCCACTTTTCATCAAGAGATCCATAGCGCCATTACCGGGTCTTACCGGAATAACGGTGCAACAGTCAACCCCTGCCTCAAAAGCCAGGTCCAAAGATTTTTTTGCCCAGTAAACACCTTCTTCTTCGGTCATAAAAGGTGGTCTCAGTAAAATAAAGGCCCTCGATCTGATCTGATGTTGATTCAAATATGATACAGCTTGTATAAAATCATCGACATCCATTTGCTTGTTGAGCTTTCTTAAAACACCGGGATGTACTGTTTCTAAACCAATGGCTACTTCAAGCTCTGCACTTAACAAATCTCTGAATTCCAGGCATCTCTTATTGATCAGTCTGGGATGGGCCTCAACTACAACCGTTTCAAAACCAGACATCAAAGAAGCAATGTCCTTATAATCCTTTACTGGAATAGCCTTTTCGTCAAAAAAACTCCCGCTGTTATAGAGTTTGACCTGTTTGATTTCTGGCATTTGTTCCAAGGCCCATTTGATCTGTTTAGGAATGGCACCCTCAGGGACCGACTCTTCTGTAGTATTTTTCCAGAGATCACACATCAAACAGCGAAAGGAGCATTCTTTATTACTCAGAAAAATAATCCCAGTATCTTTAACATCTCCTGAAGCGCTTCTCTCCTCTTCTACTAACCATGCATACGGTTTGTAAGGATCCACTCGATTTCGCTCTGGTCTGTTGGATACGATCCAGCTACTATTCAAAAATGTCTCTTCCGTTTTACTCATACTTTGACATAAACTCCTTTCTGTAAGTAATGTCCTTTTCTGGAAAATGCTTTTTAAAATTATCGGTTGAGGCCGCTCCGTGTTGAAAACGGCGCTTCTCAAAAACAGGCATGTCGATTCCGGTAATAGCCTTGACACCAGCCGCAACGATCTGCCCCTTTAGGTCATATAATTTTTGATGATCCCAGTCTGTAAGGTCTATATACGGAATACCTTCAGAAATCTCGATCACATTTGGCAAGGTATAAGGACTAAATCCTTCAAAGCCCAAAAGATCGGCAGGCGAAAATGTACGCATATAGCCTCTGCTTAAACCTCCTGAATAGGTTAAGGAATGCTTGATTGAATCCACACCCCAGCCTTCATGATACAACATCAAATTATTCAAAACACTTTTGATGGTCAATTCAGGATTGTCTTCAATGGGATAATCCTTAAGATTTTCATCTCCCCCATCGCCATCAATAATATACTTCCAATCAGGATATCTTGATCTGATACTTTGGAGCAAAGACAAATTCATGGTGGCTGATTGGATATCAAGCGGTTTATAATCTTCTACCACATCAATGGCTTCCTTCCAATTAAGAGAGCTATAGTCCAATTCAATAGGTTCCAGGAATAATTCAAGGTCGAGGGCTCGTAAAAATTTCCGTGCCTGTAAAAGATCCTCACCCTCGCCTTCAACAGATAAGGTGAAAGCTTTTAAACGAGATG
>CBDULU010000463.1:0-1512 GCA_965368155.1 uncultured Flavobacteriaceae bacterium | reverse complement strand
AAGTTGGATACTTTTGCCAAAACGGTTGCCAATAATTTTTCAATAAGATTGACCTTATAGATAAAAAAGTTTTTATCTCTTAGCAAGGCTCCATCAGCTCCTAATTCAACTTTTTTCTGAGCAATTCTTTCATCGGCTTCATGATCAAAATCAATAGTGTCTTTAGGATTTAATAAGATATCCGAATAACTTTTTATTCTATAAGGCACATTGGCATAAACAAAAATATTCTGATCAAAGTAGGTGCCCAGTTGATTTGGATAATGATGTTCAATAAACTCTAAAAACTTCAGCAAATAGATGATCTGATGGTCTCCCCAATACCCGATATATGACCACGGATCATCAGGTTCAATTGTCTCCCAATCAAAGCCATCTTTTGTAACTCTGTAAGGGTTATAGCCATCAAAGGTTGTCGCATTCAAGAATTTATGAATCATACTTTCGATAAACTCAGGATATGAATGGGCTAAGGCTTCCCAGTTTTGAAAAATATCCCTCCAGTTACCTTGATAGTCCAATATTTTTGAACCATCCAATTCACTGGTTGTATTGATTGAAAATTTATTCCATGGTCGGCTTGGATCACCATGCCTTCTGCTAAATTTAAGTGGCATGTATTCTATAGCAAGTCTTTTAAAGTTTTTGTCCTCATCTTTTCCCGCCAATTCCTTTAAGTGGCTCAGTGTGAAAATTTCGGGAAGATTCTCTAAAAGGTTCTCTTTTTTCTTAAATACTTTTTTATTGGCAACCTCAATATATTTAATAAAATCCCATTTTTCAATTTGATAGCCATCATCAAAAATACCACCTCTCATAATGTTAAAAAGAGTATTGGAGAAATGCCTGGTATTCATCAAGCTATCAGCAGTTAGCTGCACCCCATCAGCAGCTGCATTTAGGTCCAATAATTTTTTCGACCCTAACTCAATATCTTCCTGAACAATAGCGCCAAGATCTGTTTCATTTTTGATCAAATTAGAAATTTCAGTAACGTCTACCATTGTTTGGTTGACTTCGGCAACAAGTATCCATTTTTTTTCAGAACCAGGTTTTAAGGTCATTTCTGAACAAACAAAATAAGCTCCTTTCTCGGCTTTAACATCTTCTTCTTGGGTTATTTTGTGGCCTTTTCTAAAACTATCTACTTGCAAAGATGAAAGTAAATAAGTTACATTCTCAATTCCTGCTGACCATACTGTAGTTGCTTTTAATGCCTCACTTGGTTCTGCTTTATCCACTATGATCGCGCTTAGCGCATATATACCAATTCCAACCTCTGATTCTAATTCACTTTTTTTGTAAGCATCAACTAAATTACTTCTGCTATTTTGTAAATTTGTCTCAACCCCATATGGAAGCAAATTTTGTAAACCGTCCAATACGACAACTTTAATGGTCGATGCGGTGTCATTCACCAAGGTAGATTTTCTAACAAACCCAAACTTGTTGCTGGAATTCCATTGGTATCTATAGGTCAGGCCTAAATCTTTATTGATTTCCTCAAAAATC
>CBDULU010000462.1:0-1526 GCA_965368155.1 uncultured Flavobacteriaceae bacterium | reverse complement strand
AATGCTTTATCAACGCTTAACTTAGGATTATAAGTAAGTCCAAATCGGTCCAATTCATCATTTTCACGATACATACCCTGTGCAGTAGAAAAGGGTGTATAGATCATACGCTCATCATTATCACCTCCCGGATCACTAAAGACACCAACTACCTGATAAGAAATTCCATCCAGTGATATATTTTTCCCCAATGCACTTCTCACGCCAAATAGATCCTCTTCAACCAAACGTCCAATGGCGACAACTTTAGCTCTTTTCTTGAGATCCAGAAATGTCAAAAACCTTCCATCTTCCATTACAGCCGATTCCAGAGGCTGGTAATCAGGATAAACACCTCTTACAGTATACCTGTTTTGTTTTCCTTTATAGATGGCCTGAACTCCATTTCTCTGAATATTCGGGCTAAAGAAATCTATTTCCTCTTCAAACTTTTCATTGATAAATTTTGTATCATCATTCCTGAATTGAACTTTCCTACCACTTTGCAAACCTTTATAGGGTTTTGTGGTATTTCCAGAAAATATATATACTGAATTGGAGGCGTCACCTGCAAATTCTCTTTCAAAGAAATGCTTAAGGCCGTTTCCTATACCAAAAAGAAGTGTAAATAAAAGAATAGCAAAAGCAATGGTAAAACCAGACAATGCTGTTCTTAACTTATTTTTACTTAAAGTTTGGAATATTTCTCTCCAACGATCTAAATCAAACATGATTTAAGCATTTACTTTTTTACCGGTCAATTCATCACTGATGATCACACCATCGCGTAACCTAACAATTCTATCTGTTTCTGCAGCAATGTCTTCCTCATGGGTAATTACAAATACGGTCATACCTTCTTTATTGATTTCCTTTAGCAATTCCATGACCGAATGAGAAGTTGAAGAATCTAAAGCACCAGTAGGCTCATCTGCCAATACAACTTTAGGGTTCGTAACAAGCGCACGCGCAATTGCCACCCTTTGTTTCTGTCCACCTGAAAGTTCACTCGGAAGGTGGTTTGCCCATTCTTTCAAACCTACCTTATCAAGGTATTCCATGGCGATTTTTTGTCTTTCTTTTCTCCCTACTCCCTTGTAATACAATGGTAGTGCTACATTCTCAAGTGCATTCTTATAGGTGATCAGATTAAAGGCCTGAAAAACAAAACCCAAAAACTTATTCCTGAGAACAGCCGCTTTCTTTTCATCTAAATTTTCAATCAATTGCCCGTTCAGGTAGTACTCACCTTCGTCATGTATATCTAGAAGTCCAACTATATTTAAAAGGGTTGATTTTCCAGAACCCGAAGATCCCATAATAGAAACAAATTCTCCTTCTTTAATGTGCAGGTCCAATCCATTCAGAACATGTAGTGATTCATCCCCCATAGGGTATGATTTATGAAGATTTTGTATTTTAATCATTCGATAACAGTATTTTATTATTATTTCAAGACAATATTGCGCCGTATATGCTAAAAGCGAATTCACTAATTTTGCAAGATGCAATCCAAAGATCACAAATCTATTCTACTCTTTGACGGA
>CBDULU010000461.1:0-1564 GCA_965368155.1 uncultured Flavobacteriaceae bacterium | reverse complement strand
CTTCAAAAATCTATCTTTGCACTCTTAATTAAATCAAAATGACCAAAAACGTTCGTGTGCGTTTTGCACCAAGCCCTACAGGGCCTTTACACATTGGAGGAGTTAGAACAGCCCTTTTTAACTATTTATTTGCGAAAAAACATAAAGGCACCGTTGTATTAAGAATTGAAGATACGGACCAAAACAGATATGTTGAAGGGGCAGAACAATATATAATTGACGCTTTAAACTGGTGTAATATTCCGTTTGATGAAGGGCCCGGTAAAAATGGAGAGTTAGGCCCTTACAGACAAAGTGAGCGTAAGCACTTGTACAAAGAATATGCTGACAAATTAATTGCTTCTGGACATGCTTACTATGCTTTTGACACCAATGATGAATTGGATTTTCATAGAAAAGACCATGAGGCAAAAGGGAAAACATTTATCTACAATTGGCATAATCGCTTAAAACTGAAAAACTCCTTATCCCTTTCTAAAGAAGTGGTAAAAGAAAAATTAGATGCCGCGGAGGATTATGTAATTCGATTTAAATCACCTCAAGACGAAACCCTTAATTTAAAAGATATTATTCGTGGTGATATTCAAATAGACACCAATGTATTAGATGATAAGGTGCTTTTTAAAAGCGATGGAATGCCAACCTATCATTTAGCAAATATTGTGGATGATCATTTAATGAAAATTACTCATGTTATCCGCGGTGAGGAGTGGTTGCCAAGCCTGGCTTTGCATTATCAGCTTTATGATGCCTTTGGGTGGGAAGCTCCTGAATTCGCTCATTTGCCACTTATTTTAAAACCAACCGGAAAAGGAAAACTAAGCAAGCGCGATGGTGATAAACTAGGTTTTCCAGTGTTTCCGTTGGAGTGGACAGACCCTAAAACAAAAGATGTTTCAAAAGGATATCGAGAAGAAGGTTATTTTCCTGAAGCTGTGGTTAACTTTTTAGCGTTTTTAGGTTGGAATCCGGGAACAGAACAAGAAATATTCAGTCTAAACGAATTAATAAATTCCTTTGAACTGGAACGTGTGCATAAGGCAGGTGCTTGTTTTGATCCTGATAAGATCAAGTGGTTCAATCATCATTATATGCAAGAGCATAGCAACAATGAATTGGCTATTGCTTTTAAAGCATCAAAAACAGAACTTGATACATTTGATATCAATTATGTTTCTATGGTTGTTGATATGATTAAAGAACGTGCAACATTCGTCAGTGATTTCTGGGAGTTGAGTTACTTCTTTTTTGAGACCCCTAAAGGTTATGCCGAAAAAGCAGCTAAGAAAGTCTGGAAAGAGGATACAGATGCTATCATGAAAGAATTAGTATCAGTACTAAACCAGTCTCAAGCTGAATCTCCTGAAATTCTTCAGTCAGACATTAAGGATTGGATTGTCAAAAAAGGATTTGGTTTTGGTAAAGTCATGCAACCGCTTAGGTTAGCCTTAGTTGGCGACCTAAAAGGCCCGGATCTTTTCCAGATCATGTTTATGATAGGTCGTGATGCCGCTGTTAGAAGAATTGAATTAGCTATTGAAAGCTTCTAGAACAAGGCTATTGC
>CBDULU010000460.1:0-1585 GCA_965368155.1 uncultured Flavobacteriaceae bacterium | reverse complement strand
ACCACATTGGTGACAACCTCTCTTGTAGCGTTTGCATTTTCCAACGTATGCTTTGTCGTATTGTCTCTTACCCTTCTTGCAGGTGAAAAGATCAAAATTGGCGGATTGGCACTAAACACATTGAAAAAACTGAAAGGAGAAAGGTTTGAAATTCCTTCACTATCAATCGTACTTGCCAGGGCAATTGGCCTGGGCGCTACAGCAGATAATAAATAACCATGCAGCCTTGCTGTTGGTATGTCTTTGGGTTGAATTGTTAACAAAAGCTCTTAGTTTTTAACAAAAGTAGCCATTATTTATTTTACACATAATAAGCGCTCTAATATTAAGTTATAATTCCAGAATATTATATATTTGTTTCAATGAATCACCTCCCTAGTAGTAAAACTCTTATCAAATGGTCGCTGATCCTGGCGTCATTGTTAATTGTTTCATCCATTTTATGGAATACTAACCAGTTTTTCAAAAAATTCAAAAGTGAAGAGCGCGTCAAAATGGAAGTTTTGGCCACTGCCTATGAGAATTTTAACAATGCCGATCTTGACATTGACGTGTCTTTGGAGGAAAAGATCATTCAGAGCAATCGCAGTATCCCTATGATCATCACCTTTGAAAATGGTGATATCAATCGTTGGGCAAATCTGGATGTTGGCAACACAAAAAGGTTTACCAAACTTGATGTTGACGATCGTTTATACCTCAATCGTCAGTTGCAGATCATGATGGAAGAAAATGAACCTTTGGTGGTAAATTTTCAGCTTGATAATGTAAATATTACAGAAAAAATATACTACCGGGATTCTGATTTATTGAACAAATTACAATATTATCCTTTCGCTTTATTACTGATCCTGTTCCTGTTTGGAACCATTATTTACCTCGCCTTTACTTCGAATAAAATTGCCGAGCAAAATAAATTATGGGCCGGAATGGCCAAGGAAACTGCACATCAGATAGGAACGCCTTTGTCCTCTCTATTGGGATGGGTTGAGCTCTTGCGGATGGAAAACGTGGAAGAAGACACGGTCAAAGAAATTGAAAAAGATGTTTCCAGGCTGAATACCATCGCTGACCGGTTCTCCAAAATTGGATCTGTACCCAAACTCACCAAACATGATATTGTTGCTGAGACTGACACCGCATTTGATTATATCCGATCCCGAAGTTTTAAACAGATAGAATTTACATTTAATACAGAAAATGAGAAGCCTATTTTTGTCGACCTGAACCTTCAATTGTACAGTTGGGTCATTGAAAATTTGGTGAAAAATGCCATTGATGCCATGCAGGGCAAAGGGAAGATCGAGATCAACGTCACACAGGAAGGTTCCAATGCGATTGTCACCATTTCCGATACAGGAAAAGGAATTCCAAAACGATTACAGAAAAAGATCTTTGAACCAGGCTATACTACAAAGAAAAGAGGTTGGGGACTTGGATTATCATTGACCAAAAGAATCATCAACGATTACCACAAAGGACGCATTTATGTCAAGAAATCGGAGATTGGGGTGGGGACTACTTTTTTGATTCAGCTCAAGGTTTCGGAAAGTTGAAGGGAGAAGTGAGAAGTTTACATCCTTAT
>CBDULU010000459.1:0-1586 GCA_965368155.1 uncultured Flavobacteriaceae bacterium | reverse complement strand
TTCAATGTCTCCAAACAGTTCTTCTATTATGTCTTCAATCGTTATTAGCCCTGAGGTTCCTCCGTATTCATCCAGCACAATGGCAACACTTTTGCTTTTAAGAATAAGATCATTAAGGATGTCATGAATCATCATGGTTTCAGGAACTATTTCAATCGGCAATAGAATGGACCTTATATTTTTCGGTTTTTTAAACAGATCAAAAAAATGTGCATACCCAATGATATCATCCAAAGAGTTGTTGTATACCATGATCTTTGACAAACCGGTATCCATAAAGAGCTGTTTTAGGTTGTTCGTTGAATCATGAACTTCTACCGCCACAATCTCAGTTCTGGGAATCATGGCTTCTCTGGCCTTGACATTATGGAAATCAAGTGCATTTTGAAATATTTGGATCTCTGAGTCTACCTGATCCTCGGCACTTTCTAACTGTTCGTCAATATAATGTCCTAATTCGGCCTTTGTAAAAGCAAGCTGAACCTGATCTTCTCTTGCATTGAAGAAAATACGAAGAAAAAAATCAGATAAGGCGGTAATAAACCTAGAGATAACATAAAAAATCAGAAAGAAAAAATACGCAGGAAAGGCAAATAGGTTCATGCTTTCATTTGCATAGATTCTGAATACGGCTTTAGGAAGGAATTCAGCAGTAACCAAAATAACAATTGTTGAAATGAAAGTTTGCGTTAATAAAAGTAAAAATTCATTTTGAATATAATCACCAAACAGGCCCATTAAAAGATCTCCCATAAAATATCCATAGATCACAAGGGAAATATTATTACCCACAAGCATGGTGGTGATGAATTTCGAAGGTTTTTGGGTAAGCCTCTTTAAGACTTTTGCCAACAGGGTGTCCTTTTTCTTTTCAAGTTCAAGGTGCATTTTGTTTGATGAAACAAAAGCAATTTCCATACCTGAAAAAAAAGCAGATAACAAAATGGAGCTCAATATGATGATCAGTTTAATGATCATTCTTTCTTTTCGTGTTTTTCAAATCGTTTTCTATATTTTTTCCTGAAGAAATACATAAAGATCGCCAATAATCCGAATGCCAGGAAAATATAGGCTTTATTCGGTTCAGAATTCCATCTCAGAATCGTTTCAACAATAAAAACCACTGCAATGATAAGATATGCAATTTCAAAAAACTTAAAATATTTTGCCATAATTATGGAGATTCTTCAACATACACACTTCCTTTGATAGATTTCATATTCACTTTACTGAGGTCTTCATTAGACTCAAATCCGACACCGTGAATCGTATCTAATTGGGTGATCAATGTGAAATTTTTTTCAGTATAAATATAATGCTCATTTGAATCCCAGAAAAGCTGACTAGTGAATAATTTTGTTTTTTCGGCCGGGTTTACGATACTGACGTTGTCTTTGACTTCTGAAATATTGGTATTTGTAAAGGTAATGGAATATCCGGCAGTAAGAATAACAGAATCCCCCTTGGCATCAAAACTTACAATTTGCACTCCTTCGGGAAAGAGGGTGTAAGGATGATCCTCTCTGTTAGAAAAATCGTGCATGACCGGTGCCGTTAAAATACTTTTTACTTTTCCTGAATCGGTA
>CBDULU010000458.1:0-1587 GCA_965368155.1 uncultured Flavobacteriaceae bacterium | reverse complement strand
AGGGTTTTCTTTAGTAGGAATAGGCGTTGCTGCTGTATTTCCTATGACCTTTGCCCTTGCAGGCAGCTCAAAAAAGTATTCTCCAGGGATGGCCATTTCTATCATTTCCACTTATGGCATAGCCGGGATGCTTATAGGACCTCCATTGGTTGGTTATGTGGCTCATGTTGTGGGCTTGCAATATGCTTTTATATTATTCATTATCTCAGGACTGATGTTAATCCCATTATCGCAACTGTTTTTTAGACTTAAAAATGAGGAATAGGGCAGTGGTATGTGCTGCTTTTATCGATGTTGAGTTCAAAGTGGTGTTGTCTATTTACTATTTCTATCTATTATTGTTTTAAACTATCGGTTAACAGATTATTTTTTTTATTTTTAGACAAACAACCAAAACATCCATGAACAGACGAGAATTACTTAGAAAATCAGTGATTGCTTCTCTTGGTCTAAGCTTTGCGCCAGGATTGTTGGTCTCACTTGAAAGTTGTTCAAAAGCCAGACCGACAACAGATCAACCTGTTTATTTGAATGAAGAACAGTTTGATGCGATATGGCAAGTATCAGAATTGATGCTTCCGCCAACAGATTCACCTGGAGCTCATGACGCTGGCGTAGCACCTTTTGTAGATCAATTGTTCGGTGGCTATTTTGAGGAAGAGGAAAAGGTAGTATATGATTCTGGCTTAATGAATTTCCTTTCAAATTGTGCAGATGAATACGGAAAATCATTTATTGATCTGCCTAAAGAAGAACAAATGACCTATTTGAATACTTTAGACAGAGATACGGATCCGAATTCTTTTTTCAAATCCCTTAAAAAAATCATTTTGTGGGCTTATTTTACCTCCGAAGTGGGGATGAAGAGCATGAATTATTTACCTGTTCCTGGCAGGTATAATGGATGTATAAGTATTGATGATACGGAAAAAAATCTGGTAGGTAATCGATGAGATATTTTTAAAGATGAAAACAAATAATTTTGATGCAATAGTCATTGGTTCAGGAATGTCTGGGGGATGGGCAGCCAAGGAATTGACCGAAAAAGGAATGAAAACGCTTGTATTGGAGCGAGGAAGACAGGTTGAGCATATTAAAGACTATCCTACAACCAATATGGCTCCCTGGGAATTTGAATTTAGAAAAAAGCCTTCAAAAGAAACCAGAGAAGAATATCCGATTCAAAGTAAGGTATATGCATTTAATGAGGCAACCAAAGGTTTTTTTGCCAGTGATAAAAAGCATCCCTATACCTATCCTCCTGATAAGCCTTTTAGATGGCTAAAGGGATTTCATACTGGGGGAAAAAGCTTGACATGGTGGAGACAGTCCTATAGGCTTAGTGAAATGGATTTTGAGTCTAATGCACGAGACGGCCAGGGAGTAGACTGGCCAGTGAGATATAAAGATCTTGCGCCCTGGTATGACTATGTAGAAGAGTATATAGGCGTAAGTGGTCAAAATGAAGGCCTGCCCCAATTACCTGATGGAAAGTTTTTAAAACCAATGGAATTGAATTGTGTCGAAGAGCATGTAAAGAAAACACTTGACGAAAATTTCGAAGGACGTACGCTTACCATAGGCAGG
>CBDULU010000457.1:0-1588 GCA_965368155.1 uncultured Flavobacteriaceae bacterium | reverse complement strand
ATCTTGTTCATAAAAATGTTCACCATGGGTTGGGTTTCACCTATCATCTCTGAATCTAATAAGAATACCGCCCCTTTTCCTTCTTTTTGAGAGGGAATGCCGGTGGCTTCTAAATTATCTTTAGAATTGATCAAAATAGGTAAACTCAAATAGGAATTCAAGGGGTCCAGACCAGAGCTTTTTCCGTGGAAAAAAGATTCCATTTTTGAAAAGATCGATTTAAGCTTCAGTAATTTATCTCTGGTAAGATTTTCCAGAACTGTAATTTTATCATCAGCGTACTTGTCGTAGATAGCGGCAACCAAGGCTCCTGAACTTCCTACGCCATATCCCTGAGGAATACTGGAGTCAAAATGCATATTACGATCAATGTCACTTTTAAGCTCATCCAATCTCAATTTAATATCAGGATCGTTTAATCCTTTGAGATAAAGATAAAATTCTTTTAATTTTCTATTGGAATCAGTTGACTTTTCGGATGTATCATCAGATACGATCAAGGCACCTTGATATGAATTATATGGAATCGCCAAACCCTTTGAATCTTTGATAATGCCATACTCTCCAAACAGGAGGATCTTAGCGTAAAAAAGAGGGCCGTTCATGTTATCCATTTATTTAATTCGTTACAAATATAAGAGAAAAATACATTTAATTCTATATGCTTGATAATTAACGCTTAAATTCTGTAAAACTTGTATGCGTATTCAATATTTATGAGCTTCCTTAAGAGGAGGCTGATTTTGCTCCAGATCCTACATGGTCACTGATGAACTGATTATTTTCACAAAATCTGGCGAGTTCTGTGCTAATGAACTTGTCAACGAGCTCTTTATCCTTATCCGGAAATAGTACATGAACATTCGCACCTGCATCCAAAGTAAAACAGATATGACACTTTGAACTCTTTCTAAACGCCCAAATTCTTTCGATAATTTCTAAGGTGTTCGGTTTCATCAAAATAAAATACGGATCAGAAGTCATCATCATGGCATGAAGAGATAATGCTTCTTTTTCTACGATGTCAATAAAACCATCAAGGTCACCAGTTTTTAATATGGGCATTAAGCGGCTCATGTTATTTTGTGCCTGATCAAATCTTGCCTCTGCAAACGGATGGTCTATCATCAGATTATGCCCTACTGTGGACGATACTTGTTTTACACCTTTGTCAACCAGAAGAATGGTATCATGAAAGGTTGAAAAAATCTTATGAATTTCTTCAGGATATGGTATTCCAACTTGGTCACTGCTGCCGACAACATCCGGATGTTGCCCCCAAACAACCAAAGGTCCTTCAATACTTCTCGAAGCACTTCCCGAACCCAATCTTGCTAAAAAGGAAGCTTTTTGCAATACATCAGATTCGCTCAGATCTGGATCCAATTTTTTTTGAATGCTCATTAAACACAGCGCTAAAGCGCTCATGCCGCTTGCACTTGATGCGATACCACTGCTATGAGGAAATGAATTTTCTGTTACAATGTCGAATCTGTAATCCGTGATAAAGGGCACATAGTCTAGAATTCTGCTAAAGAAGCTCTCTATTTTTGGTCTAAAGCTGTCTTTTTCTTCTCCTTCAAAGAAA
>CBDULU010000456.1:0-1590 GCA_965368155.1 uncultured Flavobacteriaceae bacterium | reverse complement strand
TCTCATGTCGCTGATCATTTGCCATGAAATATCCTGTTTCCTTTGATCCTCTCACCCATTTCGGTACCATCACTGGCTGTAACCATACCTTATCAAGTCCCAGCTTCTCCAATTCGGATTTGGTATATTCCACTGCTCTTTGTGCGCCTTCTGAACCAGACAATCGACCTCCAATATTGTTAGAAAGATGATCAAGCCAGGCATAGCTCATACCATTACTCAGTGAACTGTGATACATGCTCTGAACTGCCGCTGAATCCTCCTGTGCGAATACTAACAGACCGCATAATAATAGAGGAAGTAAAAATTTAATTTTCATATATATTTAATTTGAATTAGTCCAATAATCTACGACCAGTACATCTTCAAGTATCGGTTGAATAATCTCGCCAAAAGCTATATGGTCAGGATGAGGTAAATACAGATCTCTGTCTTTTTCACTGTTAAACGTAAGCAAAAATCCATGGGTAAAGCTGTTTCGACTTTTGCAATATCAGATTCCATAGCTGTTTCCTTGAATTTAAAAAGTACGATATGCCTTAATTTCTTTGTTTTTTCTGAATTTTCGATTTCCATATTCCTGATGTGTTCCTGATTCTTCTCAGCTGCATTATCTGAACATGAACTCAAACAAGAAAGAACTAGAAAAGTCCAAATAACTACAACTATCCTCATTATTTATTTTTTTGCAATAAAGATACATTTCTATATGAGATATTTTAACAATTGCATATATTTATGATGATCATTTTACAGCTGTAATCAATCTGAGTCCATCTTTATTAAAGGATGACAGGATACAATAAATCATAAATTATGAACAAAATTAGTCCATTTCATCTGGCGATTCCAGTAGATAACCTTTCTCTTTGCAGAGAATTTTACGGAAATGTTTTGAACTGTGAAGAAGGAAGAAGTTCATCACATTGGGTAGATTTTAACTTTTTTGGACATCAGTTGGTAATCCATCAAAGACCTGAAACTGATCAGGTTCCAAAAAAAGTATATAATCCTGTGGATGGGCAGAGCGTTCCGGTTCCTCATTTTGGAGTTGTCTTGGATTGGGAAGTCTGGCATGAATTAAAAACGCTGCTTTCAGAGAAAAATATTCAGTTCATCATTGAACCCTATATTCGCTTTAAAGGTGAGGCAGGTGAGCAGGCCACTATGTTCTTTCTTGATCCAGAGGGCAATGCCCTCGAATTTAAGTCCTTCAAAAATATTCAGAACCTATTTAGCAAGTAAGCCTGTTAGTTACATACTGTGAAATTCCACAAGGTTGGCCTCATAATATTGATCTCCCAATTTATTTAACAGTGCCCTGATCACATTTGAATCGCCTTCTATAGCCAATGCAGAGTAACCTACTTTGTTTCTTTTACCCAATCGCATATCGATGATATTGATATTTTTTGAGGCAAGAGCTGATAGCAAAATCAGTAAAACTCCGGGAGAATTTTCATGCTTGGTCAATATCATTTTTGAACTTAACGCAATTTTTAAATCCACTCCGTCCATTTCATACAGATAGACGCCTTCACCATAAAAATTCGGCAATGTTATATTTTCACTATAAGTAAGCTCTAAAAA
>CBDULU010000455.1:0-1615 GCA_965368155.1 uncultured Flavobacteriaceae bacterium | reverse complement strand
TATTTGGTTACTTCCAGATTAAAAAATTTATTGTTTTTCGCTTGCTTTACAGGAATACAGGAATCAGATAAAAAGGGATCATCGCTTGAGGTGACTAATAGGCTAGGAATCTTAATGTCTTCTAAAAATTGATTGCAGCTGTTTCTTTTCCAGTAGTCATTTGCATCCTTAAATCCATTAACGGGAGCGGTAAAATAATTGTCAAAATCCAGAAAGTTTTTTGAATTCAAAATAGCTTCTTTTTTAAGATCATTTACAGGAAACTGCTCCAATTTGATTTTGGTTTTCTTTTTTAAGGAGATCAGAAAACGTTGCATATAGACCATGTTCCAAAATTTGGCGATGGCTTCGGATGAGCCTTTCAGATCACAGGGCACCGAGACACCAACGGCTCCTTGTAACTTGGAAGAATAATCACTTCGCGATTCTCCCATATATTTTAACAAAAGGTTTCCCCCAAGGCTATAGCCAACAATATGATAGGAATCGTAGTCCTTTTTACCTTCCAAATAATCCAGAATTTCGGCAAGGTCATTTGTTTTCCCGCTGTGGTAAGAGTACAATAATCGATTGGTTTCACCGCTACAGCCCCTAAGGTTTACCGCGGCCACATCATATCCTTCTTCATTTGAGATCTGGCTAAGTGCCGTTACATATTTAGATTGAGAACTTCCTTCAAGACCATGAATAATGATCACAAGACTTTTTGACCCGACTGTAGAAAAATCTATATCCATAAAATCTCCATCGCTGGTCTCCATTCTTTCTCTTTGGAAGCCAACATCAATTTTATGAAACAAGGTTCTGTAAATGGTATTGAAATGCTTGCTTTTAAAAGCTGCAGCAGGTTCATAGGATGAAGTGTGAATCAAGGCCATTAATATATTTTAAATAAAAGCTATTCCTCCTGGGCTCTTTCTAATAAATTAGTTGGTAGCGATTTTTTAGTTTTTGCACCCAAAGCCTTTAGGTTCTCAACTCGAGTGATGAGATTTCCCTTTCCTTCAGTCAATTTATTCATCGCAGATTTATAACCATCTTGCGAAGCATTGAGTTGTTTGCCTACTTTGATCAGATCCTGAACCAAACCTTCGAACTTATCATATAAAGCTCCGGCCTGTCTGGCAATTTCGATGACATTTCGTTTTTGATCTTCCTGCTTCCAAATAGATGCCACAGTTGACAAGGTAGCCAAAAGGGTGGAAGTAGACACCATCACCACATTTTTATCTAGTGCTTGCAGATAAAGGTCCTGATCCTGTTGCAAGGCAATCATCAGGGCAGGTTCAATGGGTACAAACATGATCACATAATCTGGGCTGTTGATACCGTACAAATCAGTATAGTTCTTGGTTCCCAATTCTTTGATATGCTTTTGTATACTTTGTACATGGCTTTTAAGACCCGCTTTTTCTTCAATATCACTTTCTGAATTAAAAAAACGTTCATAACCCGTAAGCGATACTTTTGAATCGATGATCAAATGTTTGTTGTCTGGAAGGTTGATGATCAAATCAGGTTTTTTTAAACGCTCCTCTTCGTCTCTATACCCGTCCTGAGTAGAGAAATGAACATCCTTTTGTAATCCTGCTTTTTCCAGGATGGTTTCCAATTG
>CBDULU010000454.1:0-1616 GCA_965368155.1 uncultured Flavobacteriaceae bacterium | reverse complement strand
GGATACACTGTCTTTAATGGAATATGTCAAATACGACTTCGGATTTATGTTTGCCTATTCGGAACGACCCGGAACGCCTGCGGCCAAAAAAATGGAGGATGATGTGCCTTTGGAAATTAAAAAAAGAAGGTTGTCTGAGATCATCAACCTTCAACAAAAACACGGTCTTTACAGAATGCAGCAATTTGTTGGCAAAACAGTTGAAATTCTTATTGAAGGAGATTCAAAAAAATCATCTGAACATTGGATGGGAAGAAATTCTCAAAATGCAGTTGCAGTGTTCCCCAAAGCCGATGAAAAAATTGGAGACCTTGTCATGGTGCAAGTTGAAGATTGTACTTCTGCTACCTTAATAGGTAAAAGAGTGGCTTAATTAATTTGATAACATTACCTGCTCGCAGCAGGTGTATAAATAGATCATTTTGGATTCATTACAAACCATAAAACAACGATTCGGGATCATTGGAAACAATAACCAGCTCAATTTGGCGATTCAAAAGGCCATGAGGGTTGCACCCACAGATATTTCGGTGCTGGTTACCGGAGAAAGCGGGGTTGGTAAAGAAGTTATTCCAAAGATCATTCACAATTTATCCCATAGAAAACACGCCAAATATATTGCTGTAAACTGCGGGGCCATTCCTGAAGGAACAATAGACAGTGAATTGTTTGGCCATGAAAAGGGATCCTTTACAGGAGCTTCCCAAACCAGAAATGGTTATTTTGAGGTAGCCGATGGCGGAACTATTTTTCTGGATGAGGTAGGAGAACTTCCGTTGACGACCCAGGTAAGGCTACTCAGGGTTCTTGAAAACGGCGAATTTTTAAAAGTGGGATCCTCAAAAGTTCAAAAAACAAATGTAAGGATTGTTGCAGCGACGAATTTAAATATGGTGGAAGCCATTCAAAAAGGAAAATTCAGAGAAGATCTTTATTACCGCCTGAGTACAGTAGAAATTCACCTTCCTGCGCTAAGAAACAGACCCGATGACATCCATCTTTTATTTAGGAAATTTGCTTCTGATTTTGCTACAAAATACAATATGCCCACCATCAGACTAGACGACGCAGCAATTGAGGCATTGGTTTCAAATCAATGGAAAGGAAATATCAGGCAATTGAGAAATCTCACCGAACAAATTTCTGTGATCGAACAAAACCGAAATATAACAGGAGAATTGCTTCGGTCTTACTTACCTGATCACAATCAGAATCTACCTGCGTTGGTGGCAGAAAAAAAGAGAGACAGTGACTTTGCCAATGAAAGAGAGATCCTGTATAAAATCCTTTTTGACATGAGAAATGACATTACAGATCTTAAAAAGTTGACCAAGGAGCTCATCGATGAGGACGCGCCTCGTCAAACTGAGAAAAAGACACAGGTGCTTATCGATAAGATCTATGGCGAAAAGGATGAACATGATGAAGGTCACACCTTGGAAATCATTTCTAAAAATAATAGGGATAGTTACGAACCTATTCCGGAACTTGTCTCTTTTGATGATGCCGAGACCATTGAAGAAACCTTATCTCTTCAGGAAAAAGAGGTAGAAATGATCAAACAGGCCCTTGAAAGAAACAAGGGAAAAAGAAAACTGGCAGCCAAAGAGTTAGGT
>CBDULU010000453.1:0-1620 GCA_965368155.1 uncultured Flavobacteriaceae bacterium | reverse complement strand
TGTCGTTTTCTTTTTTAGAGATGTCACCGGTAATGATCATACCTTGTTGCTCGGTCCTCGAATTATAGATCAGTGCCTTTTTGTTCTGAAAATTATAGATCAGGGAATCCTGAGTGGAAGCTTGTTGTCCTTGTTTGAATTCAGGACGCTGGATATAGACTCCTGCCGTGTCAAAAATTCCTGTCGCTATGGCGAGACTATTCTTATAATCAATGATTATTTTTCCGGCCTTGAGCTCAATATCCTGATAATACAGCTCAGCCTCATCATATAAAGTTGCTTTTTGGTTGACAAAATCGTTAGAGAGATAATCTTTTGATTTGTGAATAATATTGTCTTCAAGGTACTCTGGAGTAATCTGTACGCTATCAATTTTTGTTGTGTCAACTACTGCCAACGCTGGGTTGTTGTCGTCTAAGACACTGATACTATCAGTTCTATTTATATTGTTTTCTTCATTGTCATTATTTTGTTCTACCTGACCCAAAGCCACTTGATTTACAAAACAAAAAAATAAGGAAAAGAAAAGTAAGTATCTTAAATTTGTATACAATGCTATAAATAGTATTTTTGTAAAAAAAAGTCAATTTTTTTAAAGTTACAAACTTACATATATTTTTTCAGTGGTATAAACATATAAATGAAAAACTAGAAGGATAAAAGCATGATCGATATAGGAAAAAAGAGGGATTACACGAAGTTGGTACTGGTTTTCATATGCACCTTGGTGATGGTCTTATCGCAGACTGCAACTTATGGTCAGGATAAATTTGTTGTTGTGTTGGATGCAGGGCATGGAGGAAAAGATCCTGGAAGGCCCGCAAAGAATTTCAGTGAAAAGGATATTGCATTGAATATCGTACTCAAACTTGGGAATAAATTAAAGGCTCTTGATGATGTTAAGGTAGTCTATACACGTGACAAGGATGTTTTTGTTGATCTAAAGGAAAGGGGTCGTATTGCCAATGAGGCTGATGCTGATCTGTTTGTTTCGGTGCATTGCAATGCTTTTAGCAATGACGCCTCTGGTACAGAAACCTATGTGTTGGGATTACATGCCAACAAGCAAAATTTTGAGGTGGCCAAACATGAAAACTCA
This sequence comes from uncultured Flavobacteriaceae bacterium, assembly GCA_965368155.1. Taxonomy (GTDB): domain Bacteria; phylum Bacteroidota; class Bacteroidia; order Flavobacteriales; family Flavobacteriaceae; genus Lutimonas. Next base: position 521 of record CBDULU010000453.1, on the reverse strand, counting down.
GTGATCTTTCTGGAAGACAACTATGAGGAAAAGTATGAAGGTTTTGATCCTAACTCGCCCGAAGCGGTCATTGGGATGACCTTGATGCAGGAGGAATTTCTAGATCAAAGTTTGTATTTGGCAAGCAATATACAAACCAATTTCAGGGATCAACTAAAAAGAAAAGACAGGGGGGTGAAGCAGGCCGGTTTTGTGGTGTTGCATCAAACTTATATGCCTAGTGTTTTGATCGAAACGGGCTTTATCACTAATAATAGTGAGGGGGCATTTCTGAATTCTAAAAATGGACAAGACAAAGTTTCCGGAGCCATATTTAATGCGATAAAATCTTATAAGAAAAATCTTGATGAAAATCTGGTCATAGAAGAAACACCGATCGCTGAGGTGAAAACATCATCAAAAGTGTATCCCGGAATTGATTTTAAGGTACAGATCTCTTCAGGGAAAAAGAAACTAGAGACCAAATCCTATAATTTTAAGGGCCTAAAAGGTATTGAACGTGGGAAGATAGGTAGTATGTA
>CBDULU010000452.1:0-1625 GCA_965368155.1 uncultured Flavobacteriaceae bacterium | reverse complement strand
TCAGCATTCTCTCGGTCTAATGAAATTCTTCTGACGGCAGTGCCTTGCTTTGCTACCATACTTGATCCCTTCACCTTCAAATCTTTGATCAAAACGACAGAATCACCCGCTTGTAGCACGACGCCATTCACATCTCTGTGAATCACTTGGTTTTCTTCTGTTTCACCTTCTCCTGTAGCCTTGGCCCAGGTTAATTCCTCTTCATCCAGATACATCATGTCTAATAAATCCTGCGGCCAGCCCTCCGAACGAAGACGGGTAAGCATTCTCCATGCAACAACCTTTACTCCAGAAACTTCACTCCACATGCTATCATTGAGACAGCGCCAATGGTTGATCTCAACATGCTCAGGATTGTTAATTTGATCAAGACAAGTATGACAAATCAAAATATGATCCTCTTCTGTCCCCAATGGAGCAGGCGGCACTTGATACATGCTCACGATTTCCTTGGAAGCACATAATTCACATTTTGATTGACTTCTTTCTTCTAGTTTCTTCAATAAATTCATAAGGCTACAATATGATTGCAAAAGTACATTTAATACATATGCGACCAAGTTTTAAATTCAAAAGAAGCCTCATTTCCTGATTATTCAAAATTTTAACAAAACTTTATCATAACAAAGACAATAACTGAGCAACATATAGGAGGATTATTTCGTTGTTCTTAACTAAACCCTCCTCATTATGATTAAAGAATTCTTTTGGATGTGCTCAGGCGCAGACACCGACCTACTTCAGGAAAGCCCAAAATCTGAACAGATTAAATATGCCGGTATTGGTGGCACCGTATTTTTTACAGCTGTCATGGCATTTGTATCGAGTGGATATGCCTTATATACCGTTTTCGACAATGTGTATATGGCCCTTCTTTTCGGTCTGATATGGGGCTTGCTCATTTTCAATCTGGATAGGTTTATTGTGGGTACAATAAAAAAACGCGATTCCTTTTGGAAGGAATTCCTGCAAGCGTCACCACGATTGGTCCTTGCATTGATTATAGCCATCGTTATTTCAAAACCTTTGGAATTAAAAATCTTTGAGAAGGAAATTGACCGTGTCCTTTTGGAACAAAAAAATAACATGACCTTGTTGAATCAGGATCAGATCGCACAGCAGTTTACACCTGAAATTGAACGCGTCGAAGGAGAAATCAAATCCTTGCAAGAGAATGTAACCTTAAAAGAGCAAGAGGTTAATGAACTATACGACACCTATATCACAGAAGCTGAGGGAACACAAGGAACCATGAAACTGGGCAAAGGTCCTGTTTATAAGGAGAAAAGAGAAAAACACGATGCTCAATTAAAAGAATTACAACAATTAAAAGATAGTAGTGCCGTAAAGATTGCCGGAAAAGAAATCTTATTGGCCGACCTGAGGGAAAAACAACAATTACAAACAGCAAATAGCCAGCCCATCATCGATGGTTTTGACGGTTTAATGGCAAGAATCAATGCCTTGGAAGCATTACCGGCCTTACCATCTCTGTTTATTCTTTTACTCTTTATCGCTATTGAAACTGCCCCTGTTTTTGCCAAGGTTATGGCGCCGAAAGGTGCTTATGATTTGAAATTTGAAGAACAGGAAGATGCTTTAAAAGTCTGGGTAACACAACAAAA
>CBDULU010000451.1:0-1659 GCA_965368155.1 uncultured Flavobacteriaceae bacterium | reverse complement strand
AGTGAAGAATTAAAGCCAGAACACGTTCACCAAATAGGATATTTACCAGAAGAAAGAGGCCTGTATAAGAGAATGAAAATTGGTGAACAGGCACTTTATCTTGCCCAGTTGAAAGGCTTGTCTAAGCAAGATGCAAAAATGAAATTGAAATTCTGGTTCGAAAAATTTGAAATAACACCTTGGTGGAATAAGAAAGTAGAAGAGCTTTCAAAAGGTATGGCTCAAAAATTGCACTTCATTATCACGGTTTTACACGAACCCAAATTATTGATCTTTGATGAACCGTTTAGTGGATTTGACCCTATCAACGCTAACTTGATCAAAGATGAGATCATCAACTTAAAAAATCAAGGAGCTTCTATTATTTTCTCGACACACAGGATGGAATCAGTCGAAGAATTATGCGAGTATATCGCTCTGATCCATAAGGCAAATAAAGTACTTGACGGAAAATTAGTAGATATTAAAAAGCAATATAAAACCAATAATTTTACCAATACCTTTGAAGTAGGATTATCTACTGTTGATAAATCGGCCTTAAAGATGGAGCTTAAAGAGAGATTTGAAGTAAGCCCGGCTAGTTTCAAATCGCTTGATGATGATCTAAAACTGAATATCAGGCTTGCCAAAGACCATACCTCCTCTGATCTGATCAAGTACTTAAACAATAAATCATCTATTACACATTATAAAGAGGTTATTCCAAGTGTGAATGATATTTTTATTCAAACTGTAAACAGAAATTCATAGGTTAATTATTGTAACACACTCAAATGAATAAATTAAAATTAATCATTCAAAGAGAGTTTCTGGCGAAAGTGAGAAACCGAACTTTCATTGTGATGACTTTTCTGAGCCCGATTTTAATGATCGGAATGATAGCTCTTGTCGCTTTGTTGACCAAAAGCAGTATTGAAAAGACAAGCACAGTCGCTTTTGTTGATGACTCGGGTCTGTTTCACGGAGATGACTTTGGTAAGGATAAATCGATCGTATTTGAGGATCTCACAGAAATTGGTCTTGAAAAAGCAAAGATCATTGTGAGGGAATCCTCCCATGAGGGACTATTGTACATTCCTTCGAAAAAAGATCTGGATGAGATCGCCTATAACATTCAGTTCTTTTCAGAGGAGTCACCAAGTATGATTACCATCTCAACTTTGGAATCGATTCTTGATAAGAAACTTGAGAAGGAGAAAATGAAACAGTTGGGTATCGATTTGGTGAAATTGGAAAAATCAAAAGTAAACATCGATATTAGAATGTCTAATTTTAGTGGCATAAAATCCTCTAAACTGATTAATGGAATCAAAATAGGAATTGGAATGGGGGCTGGTTATCTCATCATGATGTTTATCATTATCTACGGTGCCATGGTGATGAGAAGTGTTATCGAAGAAAAGACGAGTCGTATCATTGAAGTGATCATATCATCAGTAAAACCGTTTCAATTGATGTTAGGAAAAATATTTGGGACTGCCTTGGCTGGTTTAACGCAATTCGTGGTCTGGGGACTGTTAATGGCGCTGATCTTTATTGGAAGTTCTTATTTCTTTGGGGTAGATTTAAATAATGGAGGGGTTGGAATGCAACAAATGGGAGCAGAGCAAATGAATCAATTGGCTCAAAATGAAACACAGCTTTTGTTTGATGAATTGA
>CBDULU010000450.1:0-1677 GCA_965368155.1 uncultured Flavobacteriaceae bacterium | reverse complement strand
GCTGAACTTCAGGCAAAGGATGACTGGAAGGCACTGGATGAATTGATGATCAGAAGGGCAAGGTCGCTTGAAGATGCGGGGGCTGAACTGTTGATGATCTGTGCCAACACCATGCATTTATGTGTAGAAGCTATTGAGCAGGCAACAAATATTCCTATTGTTCATATTGCAGAGGTAACAGCCGATCAGATCAAAGAAGCCCAACTTGACAAGGTGGCATTACTAGGCACCAAATATACGATGGAAAAGGATTTTTTTAAAAACATCTTGATTGACAAAGGAATAGATGTGATCGTACCTGATCAAAAAGACCGTAATCTGGTCCATGATATCATATACAAAGAGTTGGTCAGAGGAGACATACAATTGTCTTCTAAAAAAATCTATTTGGAAATCATCGATACTTTAAGAGCAAAGGGCGCTCAAGGAATCATTTTAGGATGCACTGAAATCCCACTGCTCATTGGGCCTGAAGATACAGACATGCCACTTTTTAATACCACTAAAATTCATGCTGAAAAAACGGTTGAACTGGCGTTGATCAGTTAGTGATGTCTTATAATTTTTTATATAACGAAAGCTGAATTCGTTTACGGATTTTATCAATATCCATAACTTTTACGATCACTTGTTGGTGGAGGTTAACAATCTCATTGACATCTTTTACAAAAGTGTCAGATAAATTAGACACATGGATCAGTCCATTTTCTTTGATGCCTATATCCACAAAACAACCAAAATTTGTGATATTATTGATGATTCCCGGAAGCAATTGCCCTTCTCTCAGATCATCAATGTTTTTCAAATTTTGATCAAAGGTAAATACCTTCGCCTTTTCCCTGGGATCAAGCCCCGGTTTTTCCAGCTCGTGAATAATATCTTTTAAAGTGGGCAGGCCTATTTGTTCCGTACAGTACTTGTTTAGGTCTATTTGAGAAAGAAGGTCTTTATTGCCTATTATTTCTGCTAGGGTCTTCTTTAAATCCCTGGCCATTTTGGTTACCAGGCCATAGCTTTCGGGATGAACAGCAGAGTCGTCAAGTGGATTCAGTGCATTTTTAATTCTCAGGAAACCTGCGCTTTGTTCAAAAGCTTTATCGCCCAATCTGGGCACTTTTTTAATGTCTGATCTCGATATAAAAGCTCCCTTATCTTTTCTATAGGCAACAATGTTCTCGGCCAGTTTTTCACCAATTCCGGAGACATAACTTAATAAGGAAACACTGGCTGTATTGATATTGACACCAATGGTATTGACACAACTTTCTACAACTGCATCCAGGCTGCTTTTCAATTTGTTCTGATCGACATCATGCTGGTATTGACCTACTCCTATTGACTTAGGATCGATCTTTACCAGTTCGGCTAAAGGATCAGCCAGTCTTCGGCCAATAGACACCGCACCCCTGACCGTCACGTCATAATTAGGAAACTCATCACGGGCAATTTTCGACGCCGAATAAATGGAGGCTCCGGCCTCGTTCACTACAAAAACCTGAATATCTCTGTTAAAACGAATCCTTTTGACCAAACTTTCCGTTTCTCGTGAAGCTGTTCCGTTTCCAATGGCGATGGCATCTATCTTATAAGCATCTACCAAAGAACTCAATTTTTTGATAGCGCCTTTATTATCATTTGTCGGTGCATGAGGATAAATATTTTCGTTGTAATCCAAGC
>CBDULU010000449.1:0-1681 GCA_965368155.1 uncultured Flavobacteriaceae bacterium | reverse complement strand
TTTTGGTTTTGCTGGAGCCTTATCCGATATAGGACTTCCTCAACAAGATATTCCACTGGCTTTGGCCTTCTTTAACGTAGGCGTTGAATTAGGACAGATCATGTTCGTTGTTGTAGTTCTCCTCTTTTTAAGGATAGTCAATCTTAAAAGTAATTGGCCAGCATATATGAAGAAAATTCCTGCCTATGCCATTGGTTCAATTGCCGCCTTTTGGATGATCCAGCGAGTGGTCGCTTTTTGGAATTAAACGGGTCCGATTCCTTGCAAGAAAAGGGATTATTTTGTAAATTTAAACTTACGATTTTAACCTTTAAATCGTTTGTAAACCATGAAAAAAGCGATTTACATATCAGCTTTCTTGGGAGCTTTATTTATACTCATCAGTTATATTGGCATTAAACTTGAGCTTTATTTTATTCACTGGTCTCTACCACTTGGGATTGGTCTATTATTGATCGTAGCCCTACCACTCTTCATTATTGATTATGTTGATCGCTCAAGAAAAATGAAAAAGGATAGGAATAGACAAACTCTTGATAAAAAATTCCACACTAATAAATCTTCTAAAGAAACTAAAAAAAAGAGCGTTGAAAGCTATCCAACTTTCAGCCGAAAAAAAAGTGGTCTCGAATGGGGAGGTGGAAATATTCATGGTTCAAGCGCTAAAAGAGGTTCTAAAAGAGGTTTCTTGAATCATTGAAGATCTCTCATCACATCGGAGATGAACACCTCACTTCTCACCCCCTCACTTCTCACCCCTCAGAAGTGAAGGGTTCACTTCCCAACTCCTCGGAGGTGAAGGTTTCAGTTTTTTTGAATCACCATCAAGTCTTTGTTGCCTCAATGGTAAAAATCATTGGAATTTTATTTTCCAAATGCTTTATCCGATATTTTTTAGGTTCAATTTCAATGGTGTTTTTAAAACAATTGTAAGGTGAATAATCGTATTCTTCAAGTGAATCTATACGAAGTCCGTTTTTTATAAGGTTATTTACGATGTCACTCAGACTGTGATTCCAAACGATGCATTCCTGACTTATCTGAGCTTCTCTGTCGGCATAAGTTCCATCTTCAGTTTCAACCATGGCTCCGGAATTAAAATAATTATATTCGATTTTTTCAAAATCATCGTCAAACATCCAGACCACCGGGTGAAACTCTACAAATACAAAATGCCCCTTAGGCTTTAAAAATCGGGAAACAATTCTCGCCCATTTATCCAGATCAGGTAACCAACCAATAACTCCATAACTTGTAAAAACAATATCAAACTGTTCCTCTAAATGATTGGGCAGATCGAAAATATCACAACAAATGAAGCTTGCATCAACCTTACATTTTTCTGCAATTTCTTTCGCCTTTTGTATCGCTTTATCTGATAGATCTACGCCTGTTACTTTTGCACCTTCTCTGGCCAGTGAAATCGTATCTTGCCCAAAATGGCATTGAAGATGCAAAATACGCTTACCCTTTATGTCTCCTAAGAGTTCAATTTCAATGGTATTCAACGAAGATTCTCCTGAGAGAAAACGATCCATATCGTAAAATTCAGAGTTGATATGAGCATCTACCCTATTATTCCAGGACTGCCTATTAATTTCTTTATAATTCTTTTCGGGTTGAGATTTCATTCACTTAATGTATTCAAAATAGAAGGTCTTTTAAACTTCTAATATATCTG
>CBDULU010000448.1:0-1685 GCA_965368155.1 uncultured Flavobacteriaceae bacterium | reverse complement strand
ATAGGCAGGATACGATCACTTTTGGCAAAACTGACATCCGTTACAAAAGCTATCGGTAAAAAATAATGATGGTAAAAAGCTTCGACAAAATCGATCTCCAGCAATAGTCCAAAATAAACCTCTCCGTGTTGTTGAATCCTGAAATATTCACTGAGCTCTATATACTTTAGCTTACTTGCCTTGCCACCATACCAGCGCTGCTTCAAAATATAGTCTTCCAGGACCTCTGACAAAAAGACCTTTATAAAATCCTTATTATCAAGTAGATCTTCCCATACACCTTCAAATTCAAAGGTAGATTGCAGTTTGGTTTTAATGACCTTATCAGGCATAAGCTATTTAATTATTTCAAAAATATGAAATGGCATATTCGGGTGTAATTCAACAAAATTCCACTCTCCATTCCAGGTATACTCTACATCGGGTACAACATCTCTGATCTTCAACTGATGATCATGTCCAACACCCATCTCTTGTATTGGTAATTGAACCGTACCTCTTTGAGCAGTATGATGATCAAGACTGATTACAACAAACACTTCACTCGTTTTGTCGTCGTTCCATTTATAAAATGCAATTAACTGATCATTATCTATATGACAGAACCTTATATTATTGGTTTGCTGCAGTGCTTCATGCTCTTTTCTGGCTTTGTTAATTCCTGAGATCAATTTAATGAGCCAATTTTCAGCCGCCCAGTCATAATGTTGTATCTGAAATTTTTCCGAATTCAAATATTCTTCCTTTCCAGGCAAGGCGTCACTGATCATTTGTTCAAATACAGGGCCATAGATCCCTAAGTTTGAACTTAAGGTTGCTGCCAAAACATATCTTTGTATATGCTTGGGCTCATTGGCTCCTTGTAAATGAAACGGGTTGATATCTGGTGTATTAGGCCAGAAATTTGGCCTCATATATTCTGCTTGTTCTGTCTTGGTCAATTCTTCAACATAGTTGATCAACTCGTGTTTATTATCGCGCCAGGTGAAATAAGTATAGGATTGTGAATAGCCCTGTTTAGCCAACTGCTGCATTATTTTAGGTCTTGTAAAAGCCTCTGCAAGGAATATAATATCCGGATGTTTTTTCTTTACTTCATCAATGATCCAGTTCCAAAAATAAAAGGGCTTCGTATGCGGATTATCGACCCTGAAGATATTGATGCCGCAGTCTATCCAAAAATACAGGATATCAAGACATTCCTGCCATAGGGCCTTAAAATCTTCCGATTCAAAATAAATAGGAAGGATGTCCTGGTATTTTTTCGGTGGATTTTCAGCGTACTGAACCGTTCCATCAGGCCTCCACTTAAACCAGGAAGGATGATCCTTTACCCATGGATGATCAGGAGCTGCCTGCAGCGCATAATCCATGGCAATTTCAATATCAAGTTCTTTGGCTTTACGAATCAATTCCTTAAAATCATCAAGGGTACCGAGATCCGGATGAATATCTTTATGACCTCCTAATTTAGATCCAATGCCCCAACATGACCCAACGTCTCCTTTTTCGGTGGTAGTGGTATTATTCTTACCCTTTCTATTCACTTCTCCTATTGGATGTACAGGCGGAAAATACAGGGTGTCAAAACCCATTTCTGCTACCCGGCCCAGCAAGGGAATACATTCCTTAAAGGTTCCATGCTTACCGAGTTCTTTGGAAGAAGATCTTGGGAAGAATTCGTA
>CBDULU010000447.1:0-1691 GCA_965368155.1 uncultured Flavobacteriaceae bacterium | reverse complement strand
GTCATGGGAAAACAAAATAATCTTGTATTTCCGGCTGCCAATTATAACAAACACAGCAGTTCAGCACCCTGTTATTATGATTTGTCTTATTCTGATGAAACAATTCAAGGGAATGGTAATGTCATTGTAAGGGTAGCGGGAAATACCGTAAAACAGATCATAAAGACAAAAACGAAAGAAACTGTAGCTGTTATTCCTGTAGGAATCACTTTGTCTATTCCTTTAAAAATGTTTTCAAGCACCCTGTTTGAAGAAGACAAGCCTATAGACATCCGTTTAATGGAGCCTGAAAAGAATCCATATCATTGGGATGACATATTGTATGCCATCGAGGCCGGACCTATGCTCATAGATCAAGGGAAACAAATATTGGATATGGAAGAAGAAGGGTGGAAAACAAAAAATTCGATTAAAACGCAAGCTGCCAGATTAGATTTTACTGATATGAGAGGGCCTAAAATAGCTGTAGGGATCACCAATAAAGGAAAACTCATGGTACTTATGGTCAATGGCAGGATTAGAGAATCTGTTGGTGCAACACATTTTGACATGGCAGATATACTTTTAAAATATGGAATGGATAAAGCCATGGGCTTTGATCCTGGCGGTAGTAGTACCTTGGTAGTAGATGGTCAGGTCATGAATATTTCACCCTATAATAAAAATTACGAAAAGGATATTTACGCTTTACCTCCCGAACCCCGGTTTGTCGCCAATACGATCATGGGATGGATCGAAGACTAAGATAATGGTGTCGTTTTGTTAATTGCTTTTCTGAAGAGGACGATCATACCGCTGCATTTGAAGGTTGATTTTGAAGTTTGCCTTCGACAAAATACATTTTCATCATTCCCTTATTCTTGGCCTCTATTTCACCTCTGAAGGAACATTGGTATTGATCTTTGATGAGCTGGTAGGTGTTATCTGAAATGTTGATCTTGCCGGGTTCAGAATTTGATTCCATACGCGAAGCGATGTTTACGGTATCTCCCCAAATATCATAGGCAAATTTCTTTTTACCCACCACACCGGCTACAACCGGCCCTGTGTTGATGCCGATACGGATGTCAAAACGGGTCATGGCATCGGGGTCCACCTTTTTAGATTCTTTGACAAACTCTGCTATTTCAAAAGCGGCCTCCACCATCTGAATAGGATGGTCTTTAGAAGGAAAGGGTAATCCTCCAGCGCACATATAGGCATCGCCCACCGTTTTGATCTTTTCAAGACCATGCTTTTCAATGATGTCGTCAAATTTTGAGTAATAGTAATCTATGCTATCGACAAGCTCTTCAGGAGAAAGTTTGTCAGAATAGGCCGTAAAGCCTTTAAAGTCAGTAAACATAACACTTACTGAATCAAAGCGTTTGGCTTGAACCTTACCCTTGTCTTTAAGTTCTTGGGCGGTCTGTTCAGGCAAAATATTCAGTAAAAGTAAATCTGATCTTTCCTTTTCATTTTCAACGAGAAGTTTGGCTTTATTGACAAAATTATTTCTACGATATAAGCCAATGGCTACAACGATGATGAGTAAAAGACCAATTCCAGAAGCCAGAGAGATGAGTTGTTGGTTTTTTTTCTGTTGGTCAAGCAGGTCAACTTCAGTTTGTTTCTGAGATACTTCGTAATTGGTTCGTAGATTAGCCATTTCCTGAACACTATTGATATTTTTCACGCTGTCGTTTGCGACT
>CBDULU010000446.1:0-1720 GCA_965368155.1 uncultured Flavobacteriaceae bacterium | reverse complement strand
ATTGCTTTCGAACTGAAAAATTATATAAATTAAATTTTAAGTCAATCTTTATCGGGGACACACTTCTCCCTTCTCACATCTCACCTGCCTGACGGCAGGCAGGCTTCTCACTTAAGCCTTAGTCCTTAGTCCCTAAGCCTTAACCTTAATCCAAAATATCCGTCAGCTTACTAAATTCCTGCTTCGGATCCTTATTCTCATACAGAATTCGATATATCGTATCTATAATGGGTGTTTCAGCCTGATTTTTTTGATTGATCAGATAGGCGCTTTTCGTCGCATAATATCCTTCTGCCACCATACTCATTTCAAACATGGCCGACTTTACGGTATATCCCTTTCCGATCATATTACCAAACATCCGGTTACGACTAAAAACAGAATAACCAGTAACCAAAAGGTCACCCAAATAAGCAGAGTTATTAATATTCCGCTTCATTTTATGGATCTTTTTGATAAACCTTTTCATTTCCCTGATGGCATTCGACATCAAAACTGCCTGGAAATTATCCCCATAACCCAAGCCATGGGCCATTCCGGCAGCAACAGCAAAAATATTCTTTAGCATAGCTGCATATTCTGTACCAATAATATCGTCAGAGATTTTCGTCTTGATATATCTTCCGGCGAGCTTTTCGGCCAATACCTCAGCTTTCCTTTCATCCTGACAAGCTATGGTCAAATAAGATAGTCTCTCCATAGCGACTTCTTCAGCATGACAAGGACCGGTGATCACACCAATGTTCTCAAAAGGCACTTTCATTTTTTCATGAAAATGTTCCCCAACGATAAGTCCGGATTCCGGCACGATACCTTTGATGGCCGAAAAGATCACTTTTCCGTCTAAGGAAACCTTTATTTTATCTAATTCTGCCTGAACAAAAGCTGATGGAACCGCAAATATGAGGTAATCGGCATAATTGATCATCTCATTGATATCCTCAGAAAAAAACAATTTATTGGGGTCAAAATAAGCTGAACTAAGGTAATTCGGGTTGTGTTTGTTCTGCTTAATGTGTTCAATGATATAGTGACTGCGCATATACCAGCCTACTTCATTCAAATTCTCACATAGCATCTTTACAATAGCCGTTGCCCAGCTTCCTCCTCCTATAACCGCAACTTTCACTTTTGAATGCATAAAATATCCTCTATATTCCAAAAGTAGTAAAATTTAAAGAACTTGAAAGGATAGGTTTTGATTATTAAATTCTATAAATTTGTTAGTGATTCATCCCTAAATTTCTATGCCATGAGTGATACAGATAGTAATAAGGATATAAAGAAGGACATCAAAGAAGGCGCGAAAAAAATAAAGGAAAAAGCAAAAGAAATTGCCAAGGAGATCGATGAAAACACCCAAGAGTTTCAGGAAGAAGCTAAAAATACCGCTGAAGAGTTTACCGAAGGTGCAAAACAGGCTTATCAGGAGATCAATGCTGATACAGGTAACAAAAGAATTGTTGCTGGTGTTGTAGCTATTCTATTTGGTGCTCTGGGTATTCATAAATTTATTCTAGGGTACCAAAAAGAAGGAATTATCATGCTGGTGATCAGTTTTCTCAGTTTAGGGTTCCTTCTGGCGTTGGTGGCCCTGATTGGCATCATTGAAGGCATTATTTATCTAAGTAAAACTGATGAAGAATTCTTTCAAACCTACCAGATAGGCCGTAAACCCTGGTTTTAAGAACCATTTTTTTCCTGTTGTAACTTTCGCTCC
>CBDULU010000445.1:0-1720 GCA_965368155.1 uncultured Flavobacteriaceae bacterium | reverse complement strand
CTCAATTGAAAAAATGCCGCTATTCTTCTTTCCATCCAGACCAAAAGCAACCCAGCCAAAGCGAAAAAAGTCAGATAAACGGCGGCAATCAACACCCACTCCACAAAATCAGCCCAGCCTGCTGGCAAGACTTCTTGAAGCCAGTTGTGTATCGAACTTGTTATAGATAATGTCTTAATCATAAAAATCTTCTTAAATCATTAAATGCATCCAATTTATCTGTCTATATCGGGAACTACGATATCTATGGTAGCCATAGTGGCTACAAGATCTCCTATTTTACCTCCAACTGTAATATCATTGAGAAGCGACAAATTCGAAAATCCGGGGGATCTAAATTTCATCCTGTAAGGATTCTTTGTTCCGGTACTATTGATATACACCCCAAGCTCACCTCTCGCAGTTTCAACCCTTTGAAAATACTCTCCTTTCGGTAATTTGATGACAGCCCTGGTAGGGGTTTGATACTCTCCCTCAGGAATATCATCGATCAACTGCTCTATGATTTTCATCGATTCCCACATTTCCTGAATTCTAACTTGATATCGCGCAAAGTTATCTCCAACATCACTCAAGGCCTCTGTAAATTCAACCCTGTCATAAGCACTGTAAGGATGTCTCTTTCTTATGTCACTGGCAAATCCTGAACCTCTGGCTACGGGTCCTGATGCGCCATATGAAATTGCCTGTTCTTTTGTTAATATCCCTATTCCCTTAGTCCTTTTTTGAAAGATCACATTTCCTGTAAGCAACTTGTCATATTCTGGCAATTTGGTTTTAAAATGTGCGATAAACTCCTTAGTTCGTTTGACAAAATTCGGATGTATATCGAACATCAGTCCTCCTGGAATATTATAATTCATGGTCAATCTGGCCCCACAGGTTTCCTCAAATATATCGTTGATCATTTCCCGGTCTCTAAAGGCATAAAAATAGGAAGTCAACGCCCCGAGGTCCATTCCCATGACACCCCACCACAGCATATGCGAAGCCATCCTTGTTAATTCACCCAAAATGGTTCTCACCACTTTAACTCTTTCGGTCACCTCCAACTCCAGAGCCTTTTCAACGGTCAAACATACCGCTTCGTTATTAATATGAGAGGAGAGATAGTCCATCCGATCTGTCAGATGTACTATTTGCTGATAGCTGTCTCGTTCACACATCTTTTCTATAGATCTGTGAATATAGCCTAGATCAGGTTCCACATGTTTGATGATTTCACCGTCAATGGTCAGAATCAAACGCAAAACACCGTGTGTCGCCGGGTGCTGCGGGCCCATATTGATAAAATACTCCTGGGTTTTAAAGCTGTCGTTTACTACTTGTTCCATGCCTGCTATCTAATTATTTGATCACCATATTCGCCTCATCCGTATAATCCTTTCTCAAAGGAAACCCATCCCATTCCGGAGGCAAAAACAATCGTTTCATATTGGGGTGATTCTTAAAAGTGATGCCAAAAAAATCATAGACTTCCATTTCGTGAAATTCGGCAGTTCTCCAAATCTGATTGACAGAATCCAACGCTGGTTTTTCTCTGTCATCAGTGCTTACTTTTACAACAAGGCAATGATTTTTATTTAGGGATTCGAGATGATAAATCACTCCCAATTTTTCTCCATAATCTATTCCCGTAAGACAGAACAAATAGTCAAAATCAAGTTCTTTGGTATTTTTTAATTTGACACAGACGTCGACCAATTCCTCTTTCGGAACC
>CBDULU010000444.1:0-1720 GCA_965368155.1 uncultured Flavobacteriaceae bacterium | reverse complement strand
TATTCACAAACCTGTTTTTGAATTGAGCACCGAGCAATATGAACTCCTTTGGAATGGAAATCAGCATTTTCATGGATTGCATGATTTCTTTAAGTATTTAGAAGAAAAAAGTTATAAAATTCAATATAGGGTCATGCTCTCAAGATACAGAGGTAAAACGAAATGTGATACTTGTGAGGGCAAAAGACTTCGAACAGAAGCTACGTATGTAAAGGTGCATGGCAAAGATATTACAGAACTTGTTGACCTCCCTATTGACGAGGTCCTCGCTTTTTTCAATCACCTTAAACTTTCTGATTCTGAGAATACCATTGCCAAACGACTGTTGATCGAGATTAGAAACAGACTTGAATTTTTGAATGATGTGGGCTTGAATTATCTCAGTTTGAACAGGAATTCAAATACACTTTCTGGTGGAGAAAGCCAGCGCATCAATCTGGCTACTTCTCTTGGTAGTAGTTTAGTTGGATCTATGTATATACTTGATGAGCCCAGTATAGGATTGCATTCCCGGGATACAGAACGACTCATAAAGGTTCTTTTTAAATTAAGAGATCTTGGAAATACAGTAATCGTAGTTGAACATGATGAAGATATTATCAAGGTGGCAGATCATATCATTGACATTGGTCCGGAAGCAGGAAGTTTTGGCGGTGAACTTGTCGCCGAAGGCACTTTTAAAAAAATTCTTCAAGCTGATACACTTACAGGCAAGTATCTCAATGGTGCATTAAAAATAGCCGTTCCTGAAAAAAGAAGACTATCCAAAACATATATTGAGATCCTCGGAGCAAGAGCTAACAACTTAAAAAACATAGATGTAAGGTTGCCTCTCAATTCACTCACAATGATCACCGGCGTATCCGGCAGTGGAAAAAGTACTTTGATCAGAAATATCCTATACCCTGCCCTTCAAAAAATTATCCATAAATATGGAGAAAAACCAGGTCAATACTCTGATATTCAAGGCGATATTGATTCTTTACAGAATATAGAGTTTATCAATCAAAACCCTATAGGAAGGTCAAGCAGGTCTAATCCGGTGACTTATATCAAAGCTTATGATGACATTAGAGGGCTTTATACAGATCAAAAACTTTCAAAATTAAGAGGCTATAAAGCCAAATTCTTTTCGTTTAACGTTGACGGAGGGCGCTGTGATACATGCAAAGGAGAAGGAGAAGTGACTATAGAAATGCAATTTATGGCTGATGTGCATTTGGAATGTGAAACCTGCAAGGGTAAACGGTTTAAAAAAGAAGTGCTCGAAATTGACTTTGAAGGGAAGAATATAAATGACATTCTCGAAACGACAGTTGATGAAGCCATTCTCTTTTTCACAGAACACGAACAGCATAAAATTGTGAATAAACTTAAACCATTACAGGATGTTGGTTTGGGTTATGTTCAACTTGGTCAGGCTTCATCGACATTGTCTGGAGGAGAGGCGCAAAGAATTAAGTTAGCCTCATTTTTGGTAAAAGGAAATAGTAAGGAAAAAACACTTTTTATATTTGACGAGCCTTCTACCGGGCTGCATTTTCATGACATTAAAAAGTTATTGAAATCTTTTAATGCCTTGATCGACAAAGGGCATTCCATCATTGTGATCGAACACAATCTTGATTTGATCAAATGTGCAGATTACATCATTGATCTGGGTCCCGAAGGAGGTAAGGCTGGTGGGAATATTATCGCCCAGGGTACTCCAGCAGAATTG
>CBDULU010000443.1:0-1733 GCA_965368155.1 uncultured Flavobacteriaceae bacterium | reverse complement strand
TAAAATCAGTATCTGCTTCTTTGTAAATGAGATTTTCCAAATGCTCTATATCCTGAGTGAGCACGCCCGACAGTGATTTGAGAAAATTTTCATCCAAATTAATACCCTCCATTTCCATGGATGCCAGTACTTTCACTAAGGGAATTTCAATATCCTTAAACAAACTGCTCAACTTATTCTTTTCAAGTTCCAGCTCAAATATTTTTTTTAATTGCCAGGTAATATCAGCGTCTTCCACCGCATACTCCGTTACCAGGTCAAGGCTAACATCTCTCATAGAGCCTTGGTTCTTTCCTTTTTTTCCAATCAGGTTTGTGATGGGAATAGGGGTATAGCGTAAATAGGTTTCAGAGAGCACTTCCATGTTATGCCTCATATCTGGATTGATCAGATAGTGGGCGATCATAGTATCAAATAAAGATCCTTTTACATCAATTGAATAATTCTTCAACACTTTGATATCGTATTTCAGATTTTGCCCTACTTTTTCAATGCTTTCATCATTAAAAAAGGGAGTAAATCTATCTAAAACAAGATTTGCTTCTTCATCATTTTCAGGAATAGGAACGTAATAGCCCTTTCCTTTTTCATAGGAGAAAGCAATCCCTACTAATTTTGCCTCAAGGGTATTCAAACTAGTTGTTTCGGTATCAAAACAAACAGATGGTTGTTTCAGTAACTTTTTTAAAAGAAGAGACTGAGAAAATTCTGTGTCTACAAATTGATAAAAATGATCTGTATTTTCGGCGTTTTGAAAGCCACCAGATAGCTGTGTCTGTCCTGGGGTTTCACTTCCCACAGAAAACATATCTAATTGCTGACTCGTTCCTTCATCTGAAGCAGAAGGTTTTGACGGGGCGCTGACCTGCTCTTCACCATTGGCCTCAACTTTAAAAATCCTATGGATGTTTTCGAGTGATCTTCTGAATTCAAGGTCCTGAAAAATTTCTGTTACCTTTTCTATATCAGGGGTGTTTAATTCAAAGTCTTCTTCATGAAATTCAACAGGGCAATCAAGCATGATGGTTGCCAATTCTTTTGAGAGGATACCCAACTCCTTATTCGCTTCAACCTTCTCCTTCATTTTTCCCTTAAGGTCCTGGGTATTTTCCAATAAAGCCTCCATACTGCCATACTCTTTAAGGAATTTTTTAGCAGTTTTTTCTCCTACACCAGGAAGTCCCGGAATATTGTCTACAGAGTCTCCCATCATTCCTAAAAAATCAATCACTTGTTTAGGATCTTCAATTTCAAACTTTTCCTTTACTTTTTCTACATCCCAGATTTCAATGCCGTTACCCATTCGTGCAGGCTTGTACATCACAACATTTTCTGTTACCAATTGTGCAAAATCCTTATCAGGTGTCACCATATAGGTTTTGTAACCCGCTTTTTCCGCTTGAACGGATAAAGTTCCTATAAGATCGTCGGCCTCATAACCTTCCATTTCTACGATTGGAATATGCATGGCCCTTAGTATTTCATGAATATAGGGTACAGCAATTTTGATAGCTTCAGGTGTTTCCAAACGATTGGCTTTGTAAGCAGGAAAGGCCTCTGTCCTTGCTTGGGATCCCCCTTTATCAAAGGCAACGGCCAGATGGTCAGGTTTTTCCCGTCTAATGACATCCAACAATGAATTGGTAAACCCCATGATGGCAGAAGTATCCATGCCTTTAGAATTGATTCGCGGATTTTTAATAAACGCATAATAGCCACGAAAGATCAAGGCA
>CBDULU010000442.1:0-1749 GCA_965368155.1 uncultured Flavobacteriaceae bacterium | reverse complement strand
TTACCAGCTTCAAGGTAACGTGGATGATCTATGATCACCAAAGAATCCTCAATAGAGCTTAAAGGAAAGATACTGGCCAGCGATGCCTTTGGGGTTCCGCATGTCACATTTCTACTTCGCAAAAATGCCAGATCATACACTTGCTGCTTTTTTTCATTTTGACAACTCCACAACAAAATGAAAACAATGAACCCACAAAAATATCTCATAATTTTTTTTGAACAATTTCTTCAATTTAAATGTATCACAATCATTTAGAATCTAAAACTGACTTAGGACGAGCAGCCTTTAATTGGGTATGAAACAAGTAATTTACTTACCGAGAAGATAAATAAGGAAATAGGAAAATGATGATCTCTGTCTAATAAAAAGGGAGAGATTAAAAAATGATTTATCAAATAGTTATATTTGTAAATGATCTAACAAACCAAACATATGAAGAAGCAAATATTCCTTTCGCTGTTTTTACTAAGCACCCTTTTAAGTTGCAACAAAACAAAATCAAAGACTGAATTACCGTCTGAGCCTGCCATAGAACAACAAGAAGAAATTGAACCTATAGCAGTTGAGGAGGAGCCTGAGATCGTTATACCAGATGTACCTTTAGGTTTTTTAGTGACTTATCAAGGCAAATATGCTACTCAGGAAAAATTGTTTGAAAATGAAACATTGGCGACTCGTTTAAAAGCACTTAACAGATTCAATTATGAGGCTTTGCTTCAAAACTACAATACTGAAACGCCCATCGTTATTGTAAACAATATTGCCCATATGAGTGGTTGTAAACAACATTCTTGCCCTAGTAATGCCTATGATTTTTTTATTGACCTTGACAATGATAATATCAATGTCTATTACTTCAGGAATAATATGCTCCGAGTATACCAGGAAAACGGCTTTATTGAACTGCCTGCAGAATTTGCCACAGAAATGGAAACCAAAAAAAACAATGCAGGAATCGGTGATCCGGATGGGATTGAGTCTCGTTATAGTTTGGAATGATGTAACAATGTGGAAATGCTACAATGCTGCAATATTAATGCATGAAATCGAACCTGCCTGCCGGCAGGCAGGGATTCAGCGGAGCTAATGAGTCAATGTAAGTTACTTCTCAAATCTCAAATCAACTTCCTCATTCAATACTAAAACCTGATTTTTAGAGTTTTATATGCAGGCACGACCCATATTCGTGTTGTATTTGATATGAATATTATACTACTGGTAGATGTTGGAAGTACGATTTTGGTCATTATTACGCTGATTCTTTGGATCGCTATTCTGATAGAAAAATTTATACATCCTGCATATAAAGATTTTTTTAAAGGCAGCCCCTTATGGCCTGATGATGAGGAGGAAAGGCGGAGGCTCAAAAAATGTATTCAGGGCGTAGGTTTGTACTATTTTATGGCCGTATTGGTCATGTTATTCTCTCCTGCAATAGCATTACTCATGGGTTTCGCTGGAATTTTCTATACCATCTTTATCTATTTTTGGCTTGTTGTTTCCAAAAGGGAAAAGGGGAATTAAGACTCTTTTGTCAGTTTTGTTTCAAGAATTAAGAGTGTCGGGAGAAGTCAATTCTTCAAATTTTTGAAATATTTCAAATTGTGTAACTTAGGCCAACATATATAAAAATACTGAATGGCTAAGGATCATAAAAAATCATTTGTAAAATGGCTGGAGATATTGCAGCAAGAAAGCTGGCAGCTGGAATTGTTGATTTCTGGTTTCGCTATATTCTTATTGGCT
>CBDULU010000441.1:0-1750 GCA_965368155.1 uncultured Flavobacteriaceae bacterium | reverse complement strand
GAATAAGGCTTTCTTCTGACCGCCTCTGTAAGTTGCCCTCCTTCATCATATCCTACGTATCCCGGAGGTGCTCCGATCAATCTGCTTACAGCATGTCTTTCCTGATATTCACTCATGTCAATTCTGGTCATGGCCGATTCATCGTCAAAAAGATAATCGGCTAGCGCTTTGGCCAATTCCGTTTTTCCAACACCGGTAGTTCCCAGAAACAAGAAACTTCCAATAGGTTTTTTACTGTCCTGAAGCCCTGCTCTTGAACGTCTGACAGCATCAGAAACTGCCTCAATAGCCTCATTCTGACCAACAACACGTTCATGCAGTTCTTCTTCAAGTTTAAGGAGTTTTTCCCGATCGCTTTGTAGCATTTTTTGTACCGGAATACCAGTCCATTTGGCTACAACTTCCGCAATATCTTCGCTGGTTACTTCTTCCTTGATCAGTGAGGTTTCCTGGTTTGATTCTACTTCTTTTTGAAATTCAGCAAGTTTCTCCTCTTCCAGTTTGATCTTACCATACCTGATTTCGGCAACAAGCCCGTAGTCTCCATCTCTTTCTGCTCTTTCTGCTTCAAGCTTATATTTTTCTATATTTTCTTTAGTCGATTGAACATTGTCGACAATTTCTTTCTCGCTTGTCCATTTTGCATTGATCTCGTTCCTTTTTTCTTTATAATTCGCCAGCTCCTCCTGAAGAGATTTTACCTTTTTTGTGTCATTTTCTCTTTTAATGGCTTCGATCTCAATTTCAAGTTGCATCACCTTTCTATCAAGAGCATCGAGCTCTTCCGGTTTTGAATTGATTTCCATTCTTAATTTTGCAGCTGCCTCATCCATAAGGTCTATGGCCTTATCAGGTAAGAATCTGTCACTAATGTATCGTTGTGATAATTCTACAGCAGCGATGATCGCACTATCTTTAATTTCCACCTTGTGATGGGTCTCATATTTGTCTTTGATTCCTCGAAGGATAGAAATAGCACTTTCTGTGTCAGGTTCGTTTACAATGACTTTCTGAAATCGTCTTTCAAGCGCTTTATCTTTCTCGAAATATTTTTGATATTCATTTAACGTTGTGGCTCCTATCGCTCTTAACTCTCCTCTGGCCAATGCAGGTTTAAGGATGTTTGCCGCATCCATAGCGCCTTCTCCACCTCCGGCACCTACCAAAGTGTGTATCTCATCTATAAAAAGTACAATTTCTCCGTCAGACGAAATCACCTCTTTGATCACTGACTTTAGTCTTTCCTCAAACTCACCCTTGTATTTTGCACCGGCAATAAGGGCTCCCATATCAAGGGAATAGATGACTTTGTTTTGTAAATTTTCAGGAACATCACCTTTAACGATTCGGTGCGCAAGCCCTTCCGCTATCGCAGTTTTACCCGTTCCCGGTTCACCAATAAGAATTGGGTTGTTCTTGGTTCTTCTGGAAAGAATCTGTAAGATCCTTCTGATTTCTTCATCGCGCCCAATGACAGGATCCAGTTTTCCATCATTTGCCAACTGATTTAAGTTTTTGGCATATTTACTCAAGGAATTATAAGTTTCTTCAGCGCTTTGCGAAGTAACCCTGTTTCCTTTTCTTAACTCTTCTATGGTACTGGTGAGATCTTTTTCATTGATACCATTGTCTTTAAGTAGTTGGGTAGTATCTCCTTTAGAATTCAGAATAGCCAAAAGTAAATGTTCCAGTGATACATATTCATCCTTCATCTTTTTGGCTATATTACCGGCGTCAATGAGCATTTTAT
>CBDULU010000440.1:0-1751 GCA_965368155.1 uncultured Flavobacteriaceae bacterium | reverse complement strand
AAATGAACGACTTTTTTCTTCTAAAACCTTTATTTCAACATCGTTTTTGTTCATATCAAAGAAAAAAGGTTGGTTGGATTATTTGATCTTATCAGGATCCTCCCAGACACAAAATGTGAGTGCCTGACTAGTCAATGAGTCAAAATAAAAAACCATCCTGTTTATCATATTCTAGGAATAAACATGAATTTTAGAATTCAGTAATATATGGCTTATGGTTTAATGGGGATATACTATTATTATGGCCGTTATATTGACAAAAATGAAGTAATGAAAACAATCTTAAAGAATGTGAAATAAGAATGATAATATTATTTTTATTGTATATTCGCAGACTATGAATGAAGCAGATTTTCAACGATTAAAGCAAGTACTTTCCGAACCTAAAAAAGTAGCCATAGTAACGCATAGGAACCCTGATGGAGATGCCTATGGGTCGAGTCTTGGACTCTACTGGTTCTTGGTTAAAACAGGGCATCAAGTGACTGTTGTTTCTCCCAATGATTGTCCGCAATTTTTGAAATGGTTACCAGGTGAAGATAACATTGAAATATTTGAAGCCAACCATGAACGAGGCAAGGAAATCATGCATGCTGCAGAATTGGTATTTACCCTCGATTTTAATGCTTTTCACCGTTTAGGTGAGGTGATGGAACCTGTAATGAAAGAGATACATCCGGTGTACGTGATGATAGATCATCACCAGCAACCAGATGATTATGCTGACTTTGCTTTTGTAGATTCCAGTATGAGTTCAACTAGTGAAATGGTATATCAATTTATTGAAAGATTGGGCCAAAAGGAATTGATTGACAAAGATATTGCCAGTTGTTTATATGCAGGGATCTTGACAGATACCGGATCTTTTCGTTTTCCGGCCACTACAAGTGCGACACACAGAGTGGTTGCAAATCTTTTGGATAAGGGAGCCAATAATGCTGATATTTATAACAGAATTCACGACGTAAACACCTATAATCGGATGCAATTATTAGGGCGTGCACTTGATAATATGGTTGTTCTTGATAAATTTCATACAGCCTATATCACTTTGTCACAAAACGAGCTAAACAGATATAAGTTTCAACGAGGAGATACCGAGGGTTTTGTGAATTATGCACTGTCAATTAAAAACGTCATGTTTGCTGCGATTTTTATTGAAGATAAAAAGCAAAAGATCGTTAAAATATCCTTTAGATCTGTAGGCGAGTTTTCAGGTAATGAATTTGCCCGCAATCACTTTGATGGAGGCGGACATGTGAACGCAGCCGGAGGAAGAAGCCTCCTTTCATTGAATGACACTGTAAATAAATTCGTAGGTATTTTACCTTCTTTAACAAATGAATTAACCTTCTCATCATGAAGTATATATTACTCACCTTAATTTTTTCAATATTTTTTCTTTCTTGCTCAAACCCAGAGGCAAGGAAGCCCATCGTAAGAAAAACCAGCTCATTTATGAGTGAATCTATTGAAAGAAATAAATTGCTCAATAAAGCTGAAAATGCCATTTTAATGCAGAAAATGAAATCGGATAGTTTGCATCAGTACTTGAGTTCAGCTTATGGATTCTGGTATTATTACGATGTAAAAGTGCCTTCAGAAAATTATATAGCGAAGCGTGGAGATGTAGTCTTTTACAGTCATGAAATAAAGAGTTTAGATAATACAATTCTTTATGCAAAAGAAACGTTAGGAACTAAAAGTTATTTGGTCGATAAAGAGGAATTGATTGCCGGTCTTCAGGATGG
>CBDULU010000439.1:0-1771 GCA_965368155.1 uncultured Flavobacteriaceae bacterium | reverse complement strand
AGTTTTATTGTACAATAAAAAAAAACAAACCGTTATTCTTATTTCGCAATTCAGGATGCCAACTTATATGAATGGCAATGAAACGGGATTAATGATTGAAGTTACTGCCGGTCTTTTGGATGGAGATGATCCGCAAACATGTGTCATTAAGGAAGCAGAAGAAGAATCAGGATTTCGGGTAAAGAAGGTTGAAAAAGTCTTTGAAGCCTACATGTCTCCTGGAGCTGTCACGGAAATTATACATTTCTATATTGCAGCATATGATGATAAGGATAAAGTGAGCGAAGGAGGAGGAATAGCTGCAGAACAGGAAGATATTACGGTCTTGGAATTGGATTTTAAAAAGGCATTGGATATGGTCTCTAAAGGCGAGATCAAGGATGCCAAAACCATTATGCTTTTACAACATTTGATGATCAATAAAACAATGAAGTAAAGTGGTGCGAACCACTCTAATTCATTGGTTTAAAGCATAAATTTTAAATGTGTTTTATAATGTCTGAGTCAATTTTTTGATTTTATTCTCAAGATATTCAAGATACATCATATGACTTTGTAAATCGTTCATGATACTTGACTTTGACATGTCAAGCTTATCTTTCATTTTTGAGAATAGTTGCTGATAATAGTCAACTCCTTCTTTCATGTTTTCAGTGAAAGACAAAAGATATTTTTCCTGCCTTTTATTGAGTTCCCCGTGGGTTTCTTCAATTTTATTTTTAAGATGATCTGCGTATAATTTCAGCTCTTTTAAAAACATATGAGGTCTGGATTTATGAGACATCACATCTATTCTTCCATAAATATGGTCTGTAATTTCCTTTAGGCTCATGGTTTTTGAAAAATAAGCCATATTTGGCCCAGGGCACACAGCAACTCCTTTTGCGGGCCTTTCTGTCTGCATACCATGAATTTGTTCAGTAGCCGCTCCTAAGCCCATACAAAGGCAAGATTTTTCTACAATTCTTTGGAACCTGCTTTTGTACGCATCAGGTGTTACATCTTCCGTATCAAGTTCCTTTATTTTATTTCTTTGATATTGACGTGAAGCAGTACACATCGTCTTATCAGAATATTCGTTGTTAAGGGCAAGAAATTCTTTTGGACACGGGCTACCTGGCCTTCCTGATTCGATCTTTTTATCTTTTTCCAGATCCTTTGAGTTTCCTTTGAGATTGTTAAAAGGAACCCCTAGAGGAGAAATATTGCTAAGGTAGAGATCTTTTTCGGTGGCCTGAACTAATTTGCTCATCGTCACCTCATCTACCGTTGTAGCTTCCGGAACTAAAAGAAAGGGGCTTCCCCAACCTACTGAATCTAAGCCGTAATGTTCTATCAGAAATTGATGCTCATCCTTGGTTCCTACACCTCCCTGAGCTGTAATTTTCAATTCTAGTTTTGTCTCGGGTTGAATTTTGTTTCTATCAGCCAAGGCGGAATGAAGTATGCCGTAAACTGTTTCAATAAGGTCTTGTTTATTGTCTTTGAATTCCTGAAGAATGGGCCCCATTAGATACCCCTCAGTAGCGAAAGCATGACCACCGCAATTCAGACCTGACTCTATTCTGTATTCAGACACCCAAAGGCCTTTTTTTGCCAGAAATTTACCCTGGATCAAAGCAGATCTGTAGTCGCTGACCTTGATCACAATTTTCTTTTTGATATACCCTTTTTCATCAGGGTAAAAATCATCAAAATTTTCCATGTAGCTATACAGTCTGGGGTTCATACCCGCTGACAAAATCACAGAAGATTCCAGATTACTTTGTGC
>CBDULU010000438.1:0-1780 GCA_965368155.1 uncultured Flavobacteriaceae bacterium | reverse complement strand
GGCCTCTGAAGATATTGGAAATGCGAATCCTACGGCGCTGATCTTGGCCAATAATACTTTTCAGGCCGTTTCGGTGATCGGTCATCCCGAAAGCAGGATCATTTTAAGCCAATGTGCAGTATATCTGGCAAATTCAGCAAAAAGCAATGCCTCCTATATGGCCATAAACAAGGCCCAGCAACTGGTTAAAAATACCGGTGACCTCTCTGTACCATTACATCTTCGTAATGCGCCAACAAAATTGATGAAAGACCTCAATTATGGCAAGGAGTATAAATACGCTCATGATTATGATCAAAACTTTGTAGAACAGGAATTTTTGCCCGATGAGATCAAAAACAGCATCTTATACGAACCTGGAAACAATCCAAGAGAAAATCAATTCAGAGAAGTCCTAAAAAACAGGTGGAAATCTAAATATGATTATTAGAACTGCTTATTTCACTTCTGTAAACGAAAGCACTTCTATTTTATCACTTGTTTCGATATCAATTTTCAGATTTCCTTTATCATCAAAATAAGCTGTAGTGCCTACTACACCTTCAATGGGCTTTTTCCAGGACACTCTATATACATTGGGTAAAGAAGTCTTTTTAAAGGTGCCTATAAGCTCACCTGGCTTGTAGTTTTTATTTTTACTTTCACTGACAAATGCCTGCATCTGAGTTCCTTGATCTACGAGTAAAAATGTAGTTGTATCGTTTTTAAAGGCCCTTGCTCCTCCTGCTAACTGAGGGCTTTCTGATTTCTCTTCGCTGACTACCACCTTTTCTTCAGCCACTACTTTTACGGGTTCTTCTTCCTTGGGTTTTTCTGCAACAACTACTGGAACTGCGGCTACGGCAGCAGTGCTCGCCTTGGGTGTAGTTTTCTCAACAGGTACAGGTACAACAATTGGTTCAACTGACTTTTCTTCTACCTTTTCAATGGCTGGAGTCTCCACAATCGCCTTGGGTTGTTCATTGGCCATCATCGCTTTTGCTCCTGCATTGATCACTAGAGCTTCTTCAAATGAATAATTCAAATTCTGTATAGAAACAAAACTCTTCTTAAGGGCATCTATATATGTTTTATCAAACTCTTTTATTTTACTTTTTCCCTCTGCAGTTCTAAAAACCTCTTTGTCGCGACAATCCTTTAGTGATATCACCAGTTTCGTAGTGAAAGCACTTGACTCGTTCAGCACCAAAGCGGTTGCGGCCAAACATGGATTTGCATTTAAATCAGCCGGATAATCATCACCTTGGTACAAAGTAATAAATCCATCCTGTTCAAAAAGATATTTCGTCATAGAATTGACCCTGTATTGATTTTCTTCTTTAAGAAAATCATATTGTTTCGGAACAATGACATACTTAAAAGGGTTCAACTCATTTTGTGCGTATCCTGAGAAACAGAATAAGAAAAGAAAATAGAGGCTTGCGGCTTGTTGAATTCTTGACATAATAACTAGTGAAATATAAAATTTATACCAAACTGAACAGATTGGTAATTACTGTTTTTAATAGAGGCTAAAGCTACTAAATTATCTGCAGTTGCATAAAAATTAAAACTCTTAATATGAGCAGAAACCCCAAGGCCTATATTATAATAGGAAAATTTATCGACGGTATAAGTTGCTTTTGCCGACAAAAAATTGGTCAATTGACGTGAATAAAATCCTGTAACGGCCCAGATCGGGTATTTTGGCCTGAATTCTGTAAAAACCTGCATTCCGAATGCACTTGTCAAATAATCGCTTGAAAGATCGGCTCTTACATTTCTAAAAGCTGATTGATCT
>CBDULU010000437.1:0-1781 GCA_965368155.1 uncultured Flavobacteriaceae bacterium | reverse complement strand
TCCATTTCCTGTCAATTCAAAGCCCCTCACATCTTTAATCATGGTTGTAACCTTGACATCTTTGTTATCTATTTTAACCAATGATAAATGCCTTTTTGCATTAATACCAGTCTCACTAGAGATTAAATAAATAGCATCTTCAGTTACTCCAAGTCCATTGTAGTTACCGGCTTTTATCGGTACCTCCAGTATTCTTTCCTGAATTCCAGTTGGATCAATAGTTACTACCAATTCACTTTTCTTATTCTCTTTCTTTCCATTTTTCTTACTCTTTTTATCCTCATTTTTAGGTAACTTTTCTTCTTTCTTCTTATTCGAAAGCTCATCATTTTCTCTAAATGGTGATCGGGTTCCCTTTTTTAAGGCGACATGGTAGAGTTTTTCACTGGCATCAAAATATGGTTCAGGCTGCCGGGTACCCCACGGGCTGCCTACCAGTGATGTAAAACTTCTATCGGAAAGGAAATAGATAAAATCTCCTTTGGGACTCCATCTTGGATTGAAACTATTTGCCCGATCAGTTGTCAGCTCAAAAGAGTTTCCGGTTTCAACATTATGAATATGAATTTGTGCCATAGTATTGCTAGCCGATTGTACAAACGCTATCCACTTGCTATCTGGTGACCAGGAAAAATCTCTTATTCCTTCCTGATTGGTGGAGATTTTCTTACTAATCCCATTAGCAATATTGAGTACATACATGTTACTCTCCAGGTCGTCATATGCAATCCATTTGCCATTCGGAGAGGATAAACCCGCAAATCTCAATAAATTGCCATCTTTGGTTATAGTTTTTTCTGAACCAAGGCCATTTGCAGCCATTCTAACGAATTCAAACTCACCACTTTCGTCCGAAAGGGCATAAATGTTATCTCCATCATGTGAGAATACGCCATCTCGAAATCTAACATCTTTCTTTTCCGTAAATGAAATAAAACGGCCTGCTTTAACAGGTGCAATAAAAACACGACCTCTTGCAGTTATAACAATGCGATCGCCTTCAGGGTCCGGGTGTACTGATGTAATATACCGGGAAGGATTTTCATCCCATTTTTCTCTCAGCTGGTCAAGATCAGAAGCCAATCTAATACTAATTTTTTTACTCTCATTTGTTTCAATATTGTAATGCATTAAATCAGCAGCCATTTGATAAACTATATTCCCCTCAGAGATATTCGCATAGCGAACATCAAACTCCTTATGCATTGTATGCTGTTTGAGGTCACTACCAGACTCGTCTATGGACCATATGTTCATTGTTCCATCTCGATCGGTGATGAAATAAACCCTGCCTTCAAACCACATTGGATGATGACTTTCTCCGGGATGATCATTTGTTAAGCGTACGGCTTCTTCAGATCCCTGAGTAAATTTCCATATTTGTCTAGCGGTACCACCCTGATACCTTTTCGTCACATTTCTGTGATAGGCAGGTCTAACGAAATACACCGTATTACCCGCCTTATCAAATGAAGCTTCACTTGCCTGGGCAAGAGGAAATACTGTTTTTGATTTCGTTTTTTGATCAATTGTTACCAGTTGATTATCAGGAACTTTGGAATATGCCCTGGTTTGGTATACCACTTTGCCATCAGGTGTCCAGGAGTTAACTATAGAGGCATCTGCTTCATAAGTCCACCGTAAAGGCAAGCCGCCTTCAATTGGCATGGTATAGATCTCAACGGGTCCTTCATAACTGGCAGAGAAGGCAATCGTTGTCCCATCAGGAGAGATTGCAGGATATGTTTCTTCTTCAGAATGCGTAGTCAATCGCTGAGCGA
>CBDULU010000436.1:0-1795 GCA_965368155.1 uncultured Flavobacteriaceae bacterium | reverse complement strand
CAGCGCTTGTAGAAAATTTAAAAGGAGATGTTTCTTTTCTTTTATTTTTTAACAATGTTTTTGATGCCTTGGAATACTCGGATATTAATCCGGCGATCATAAAATCATTCTTTTTTGGTTTTGCCATAGGGTTGGTAGGATGTTTTAAAGGATACAACTGTAAAAGAGGTACTGTTGGGGTAGGTGAGGCCTCAAACTCTGCAGTTGTTTTTACCTCGATGCTCTTATTTGTGATTGATTTTATAGCAGTTTTTGTTACAGACATATTTTATAATTAAAAAATTGGAACAAACGGACAACATAACAACCATGTTGGAAATACATGATCTGAAAAAGCGCTTTGGTGAAAATGAAGTTCTTAAAGGATTTAATATGCAATTAAAGGAAGGCGAAAACTTGGTTATTATGGGAAAATCAGGTTCAGGAAAGTCTGTAATGATCAAATGTTTAATGGGGCTGATGCAACCTGATTCGGGCGATATACAGATCATGGGAAAAACGGTCCTTGAACTCGAGCAAGCTGATTGGGATCAACTTAGAAAGAAAATAGGGTTTTTATTTCAAGGAAGTGCACTTTATGATTCCATGACGGTTAGAGAGAACCTTGAATTCCCCTTACGCAAACAGGATATGCCACAGAAAGAGAAAGACAAACTAGTGCATCAAGCGCTGGAAAGTGTTGGACTTTTGAAGGCTATCGAATTGGTGCCGAACGAACTTTCAGGGGGTATGAAAAGAAGGGTGGCTTTGGCGAGGGCGATTATCCTACATCCTAAAATTATTATATACGATGAACCGACCACAGGATTGGATCCGATAACAGCCAAGGAAATAATTCAATTGATGAGGGAAATTCAAGAGATTTATGGCTCTTCAGCTTTGATTATCACGCATGATGTAGATTGTTCAAGAGTTATTGCAGATCGCATGATTCTTCTTATCGATGGTGTGAATTATGCTGAGGGAAGTTTTAAAGAATTATCATCTTCAGCGGATGAAAGAATACAGGCCTTTTTTAAATAATTGATTATGAAAATTACAGACACTCAAAAAGCCAAACTAGGAATGTTCGTGATGCTTACCGGACTCTTACTGATCGTCTCATTGTACCTGATCGGTAAAAAGCAGAATTTATTTGGTGATTCCTTTAAAATTACAGCAGTATTCAAAAATGTCAGTGGTCTGAAACTTGGCAATAATGTACGTTATTCTGGTATAAATGTGGGAACAGTTAAAGATATTATCATGGTTGATGATTCGACAATTTGTGTTGATATGGTGATAGAAGAAAGTATCCGAAGGCATATGAAGGAAAATGCATTTGCAATAATTGGCTCTGACGGCCTGGTAGGAAGCATGGTGGTGAATATTTTTCCAGGTAACGGAAAAGGGCAGGTGTTGCAACAAGGTGATACCATTTTATCAATTAGGAAAACGTCAACTACTGATATGATGTCCACCTTGAGTGTTACTAATGATAATGTAGCGGAGCTTTCACAAGAGCTTTTAAAAATTACGCATAGTATCAATGAAGGAAAGGGAACTTTGGGACTATTGGTCAATGATGAAGCGATGGGAACTGATCTTAAGGAAACCATGGCCAATTTAAAAACAGCCAGTCAGGATGCTTCAAAAGTGGTGGATGAGATCAAAGATGTTGTTAGTTCGGTCGATAACGAAAATAATCTATTAAACACTTTGTTAAAAGATTCAGTTGCGGCACAGCAGTTCAGATCTGTTATGGCGAATCTGGAGCAATCAAGTCAGGATATCAATTTGGTCATCAACAACCTGA
>CBDULU010000435.1:0-1809 GCA_965368155.1 uncultured Flavobacteriaceae bacterium | reverse complement strand
AGATTTTTCTAGGGTTATATAGAAAAACATAAAAAAGGGGAATTTATGAAAAATTACATTTTAGCATTACTGCTATGTAGTGTAGGAGTATTCTATGCACAAACTGAAGGCTCTGGAAAGTATGCAATCAATCAACTTACTGTAAATTCTAAGAATTCTGATTTTGGAACTGCCTTTTACGGAGAAGATAAATTAGTTTTTGCTTCACCTAAAAAAGGAATTACCTTGGTAAATGATGTTTGGGTGGACAATAATCAGCGGTTTTTGGAACTTTATGTTGGTGATATACTTCCTAACGGAGATCTGGAAAACGTTTCATTGATGAAAGGAGAGGTGAATACTCGTTACCATGAAGCCGACGTTGTTTTCACAAGAGATTTAAAAACAGTTTATTTTACAAGAAATAATTTTTACAACAAAAAGTTAGCAAGAGATGAAAAGGAGATGGCTAATCTGGCCATGTTTAAAGCATCTGTTAACGAAAAAGGAGAATGGGTGAATATTATTCCAATGCCCTTTAATAATGTAGAATATTCAGTGGGGCATCCTGCCTTAAGTGCTGATGAAAAAACATTGTTTTTTATATCTGACATGCCTGGAGGATATGGACAAACGGATATTTTTAAAGTAGCTATCAATCAAAGTGGATTTGGAAATCCTGTAAATTTAGGTTGGAAGATCAATTCACCGGCAAAGGAGTTTTCACCTTTTGTTGACGGTGAGGTCTTGTATTTTTCTTCGGATAAAGATGGAGGTATGGGAGGATTCGATGTTTATGCTACTCGTTTGGTTGATTTTACGCCTGAACCTGTATTATTGAATGCACCTATCAATTCCAGTGCTGATGATTTAACATTTATCATCAATTCCAAAACAAGAAAAGGTTATATTTCTTCGAACAGAAGCGGAGGTGAAGGTGATGATGATCTTTATTCATTTATTGAAGAAGAACCGGTCGTATTCAAATGTCGTCAATTGATCACTGGAGAGGTAAGAGATCAAAACACGACTGAGATCATTAGAGGTGCTGTTGTAGCCATTAAGGACGCTGATGGAAATGTAGTGAAAGAGGTAGTTGTTGATGAAGAAGGTGTTTTTGAACTTCCTGTTTATTGTGATACCAGTTATAAGTTGGAAGGTAGCAAGGAAGGTTATACCACACAAAGCAAGTCGCTGACGACATCTATGGAAGCCGATAAAAAATTAAAACTACTTATATTATTGGGAACTGGTGAAATCTTGGAACAAGTAGAGCCTGTTGCTGCAATAGTTGAAGACAAGCCTGAAGGTATGCCTGAGGTACTTCCTGAGGAAATTGTAAAAGTAAGACCAAGTACTTATGTGGTGAATATTGAGCCCATCTATTTTGAATTGAATTCTTCATATCTAAATAAAGAGGCTATGAAAGAGCTCGATAAGGTGGTTGACTTGATGACCAAATATCCTGAAATGATCATTGAATCAGGTTCTCATACAGACTCCAGAGGGATTATAGGTTACAATACCTGGTTGTCAACCCGAAGAGCATCATCTACTGTTAATTATATTCTTGAAAAAGGAATCGACGCCAGCAGGATCACAGGAAAAGGTTATGGAGAAAGTCAGTTGATCAATGGTTGCTCTGATGGTGTAGATTGTACAGAGGCACAACATGCGATGAATAGGCGTACAGAATTTGTGATCATAAAAATGTAATTGAATCAAATACTAAAAGCCAATGAATTTCGTTGGCTTTCTATTAAAGTATTAGAGCCTATGAGAAGTTTATTTTCCATTATTTTTTTATTATTTTCGGTAGTTGCTTATTCG
>CBDULU010000434.1:0-1821 GCA_965368155.1 uncultured Flavobacteriaceae bacterium | reverse complement strand
GTAACCATAAGCGAACGGTGGTTATATACCTTTAAAAACGGTACTACATACTGGAACTGGTCAAAACTGGACACCGATTCATTCATCGAGCCCGGAACAGGCTTCACCATGAAAGGATCCGGTGCTCCGGGACTTACCCAGCAGTACACATTTGATGGCAAACCGAATAATGGCGTAATAACCTTAAATGGCATTGATACGGGTGGCCCGGGAAGTGAACAGGACGTGTCACTTACCAATTATCTTGTTGGAAATCCTTATCCGTCTGCCATTGATGCAAGAATCTTTATTGCAGATAATGCCGGAACAATAGGTGGTGATATCTTATTGTGGGAACAATGGGCCGGAAACAGCCATTATGTGGCAGAATACCAAGGAGGGTATGGGTTTATTACAGCTTTTGCTACAGCAAGAGCCTATCAATATCCGGGGATTGGCGTGGATGGCAGTGAGGGTATCAAAACACCAACATTCTATATTCCTGTAGGACAGGCTTTCTTTGTTGAAGTTGCAAATGATGGTCCTATTGAATTTAATAATGGCCAACGAGTCTTCATTAAAGAAAGTGATGCTGATGGAGATCCAAATAATGGTTCAGTGTTTATGAGAACAGCAGAAGAGGGATCACAGGGCATTAGTAATGCTTCGAATATAAATGAGAACTTTGAAATAATACGTCTTGAATTTGGCACATCTGCCGGGGCAACTAGACACTTCGTGCTTGGATTCCATGAATCAACATCAGATGGTTATGATTATGGATTTGATGGTGGAAAGATCCTTAATATTCCTCCTGAAGATATGGGTACGCTCATGAATAATGAAAGGCTTGTGCTTCAGGCTTTCTCACCAATAAGTCCATCAAAAGTTATAGACCTGTACTTGAATACATCCGGTAACTTGACTTACAGCCTTAAAATAAATGAATTGATCAATATAGATCCGGCACAGGATATATATTTAAGGGATAGCAAGGAAAACGTGTACTGGGATCTAAAACAGGGGCCTTATGAATTTACATCCACACCCGGATTGGACACAGAGCGATTTGATATCGTTTTTCAATCAAGTGATACCCTGTCAAATGAAGATTTTCTCATGGATGCCATGTTAATTTACGCCAACAATGATGAGAAAAAACTGTTTGTTAAAGGACTGGAAGACGATATAAACATGTTAACCATAACCAATATTTTAGGACAAAAGATCAATACTTTTGTCGATATGGATCGACAGGTTTTAGAGAACGGTATTAAAATAGATCATTTAAGTTCAGGCATTTATATAGTAAATGTGGAGACAGATACAAAAGAAGGTTCTAAGAAAATTATTATTGAATGAAATAAATAAGCATTATCTTGAAAAGTGAAAAAGTCAGAACTTTTAAGTTTTGACTTTTTTTTGTTTAAAATCATGCAATTAAGTATAAATCATTAATTTTGCACACTTAATTGTAATTTAAGAAAAAAGAACACTATGTTTCCTGAATATAAAGGACTTGATTTACCAAATGTTGCCGAAGAGATCTTAAAATACTGGCAGGATAATTCCATCTTTGAAAAAAGTATTTCAACTCGAGAAGGGAAGCAACCGTATGTGTTTTTTGAAGGTCCGCCATCTGCTAACGGATTACCCGGAGTGCACCATGTTCTTGCAAGAACAATTAAGGACATCTTCCCAAGATACAAGACCATGAAAGGGTATCAGGTAAAGCGAAAAGCCGGTTGGGACACACATGGTTTGCCTATTGAACTGGGTGTTGAGCAGGAACTTGGAATTACTAAAGAAGACATAGGTAAAAAAATATCGATTGAAGAATAT
>CBDULU010000433.1:0-1829 GCA_965368155.1 uncultured Flavobacteriaceae bacterium | reverse complement strand
CAGTTGTACTTCGGCATTACTTAGTTTTGACGCTTCAAGTTTCTCAATCTGGCGTTGAATATCGGCATCTTCAATTTTAGCAAAGAGCAATTCTGCCTTATTGATCTGATGTGCTGCCGGTATCAAAGTACTAGTAGTACTTACTTCTCCCCATTTCAAAACAGGAAGCTTTTCCAGTTGCAGTATGTTTTTGAGTTTTTTACTCGTAAATGGTAAAAATGGCTCACAGAGTACTGACAATGCACCCGCAATCTGAAGGGCAACAAACATGATGGTTTCAACCCGTTCAGGATCTGTCTTGATTTGCTTCCATGGCTCTTCGTCCGCCAAATATTTATTACCAAGCCTGGCCAAATTCATGAGCTCAGAAAGGGCCTCTCTAAAGCGATATCTTTTGATTGACTGAGAAATGATTTCGGGATAACCAGACATCAATCTCAAAGTCTCTTCGTCCTTTTCAGAAAGTTTATTTGGAGCAGGAATGATCCCGTCATAATATTTATTGGTAAGCACAACCACGCGATTGATAAAGTTGCCATAAATGGCTACCAATTCATTATTATTTCTTGCCTGAAAGTCTTTCCAGGTGAAATCATTGTCTTTGGTTTCAGGGGCATTTGCTGTAAGCACGTACCTTAAAACATCTTGTTTCTCAGGAAAATCCTGAAGGTATTCATGCAGCCAAACCGCCCAGTTTTTCGAGGTAGAGATTTTATTTCCTTCAAGATTTAAAAACTCATTGGCCGGAACATTCTCAGGCAAAATATAACTTCCTTGGGCTTTTAACATCGCCGGAAAAATGATACAATGAAAAACAATATTGTCTTTTCCAATAAAATGGATCAGACGTGTATCCTGATCTTTCCAATAGGGCTCCCAGTTCTGACCGGTTCTCTGAGCCCATTCTTTTGTAGAAGAGATATAGCCAATAGGCGCATCAAACCATACATACAAAACCTTTCCTTCAGCACCTTCCACAGGTACCGGAATCCCCCAGTCGAGATCTCTTGTCACTGCTCTCGGTTTTAAACCATCATCAATCCAGGATTTTACCTGACCGAGTACATTGGTCTTCCAATCATTTTTATGCCCTTTTAAGATCCAATCATTTAACCAGTTTTGGTATTCATTCAAAGGAAGGTACCAGTGTTTTGTTTCTTTCAAAGAAGGAACGTTTCCAGTGATCACAGACTTAGGATTGATCAGGTCTTGCGCGTTGTGACTTGTTCCACAGTTTTCACATTGATCCCCATAACTTTCTTCATAGCCGCATTTTGGGCAAGTACCTACGATAAAACGATCAGCTAAAAACTGTTTAGCATCTTCATCATACAATTGAGCAGAGGTCTCTTCAATAAAGATCTTTAAAAAAATCCGAGGCCGTTTCGTGATGAATCGGGGCAGAAGTTCTCGAATAATTATCAAAAGTAATCCCGAACTCCTCAAATGAGGATTTAATAATTTGATGGTATTTATCGACCACAGCCTGAGGTGTAATTCCTTCGGCCTTTGCCTTTAAAGTAATGGGTACACCATGTTCATCCGAACCACAAACAAATGCTACGTCTTTACCATTGAGACGAAGGTATCTGGCATAGTTTTCGATATGCGCAGAGCGAGTTTTTTATGTTGGATGTACGGTCGAACAGGGACCCTGGTGCCGATCCTGATGGGCCGGAAAAATCGATGCTGAATGGACAGAATATAGATAATGGTCAAAAAGAATGGTTGTTTGAAGGCCTGTTGAACTCAACAGCACACTGGAAGTTTATCGTTTCCGGTGTCAATTTTAATCCTACCTGTAAACCGGCGGACAGCTGGGGTGCGTT
>CBDULU010000432.1:0-1829 GCA_965368155.1 uncultured Flavobacteriaceae bacterium | reverse complement strand
TAGTCTATTCCAAAATCACCTTTAAAATTTGTTTTACTTTCATTTAATGTACCAAGAGCTTGATTCAATGTATTTAAAACTAAGTCCCCATCGCCTCCTACTTTATAATCAAACTTACTTGAGGTCAATCCAATTGCTGTTGAAAATGTAAACTTTTCAATTTGTTTTGAAGCAATTATATTAAACATAAGGGATTCACCATCAACTACAACTGAATTCAACGTCCCTATTGGCAGATTAACCTCAGAAAATGTATCACTTACAGAATAAAAAGAATAAGTCAACAATCCGGATAAATCAAAAGAAGTCTCTTTTAGCGAAGGAATCCATTGCGATACATTATGCTGTACACCAAAACCCAATATCTGGTAGTATGTTTTATTGATCTTTATTTTTGGTGAAAATCTTCCTATTAATGAAGTTCCTTTCCAAAGTCCAAGACTGGCTTGCAATTGTGCATGTTTAACAAAGGATTCATTAATTCCTTCAGGAGAATCGAATTCAAAGGGATCGTCACCAATACTGCCTTCAATAACTACAAAATTATCTCCACCTAAGGCTGTTGGCAAACTGGCAGATGTTTCATCGCCTTGAATTGAAAGATTTTTAAGATCTGACTCATTTAGCAGGAAATTTTTAGACTTATTAGGAATAAACAGCAAATTTCCCTGTAATGAGATCTCTAAATCCCAAAATTCCTTTTTTTTAGCACTTGTATACCAACCTCCCGATGATTGATAGGCAGATGCTTCCGCAGCAGGAGACACATATTTATCTGCTAAAAAAACGAGATCTTCTGCAATATCACTCACATCATCAAATTGGGCAAATGATATTGCTGAATAAAAAAATAGAAGATATTTTAATCTATGCATCTATATTCGCATAAACCGCGTTTTTCTCAATAAATTCTCGTCTTGGCGGAACATCATCACCCATTAACATAGAAAAGATCCTATCAGCTTCAGAACCGTTATCGATCTGAACTTGTCTTAATATTCTGAATTCCGGATTCATAGTTGTATCCCAAAGTTGTTCGGCATTCATTTCACCAAGACCTTTGTAACGCTGAATACTGGCACTTCCTCCCATACTTTCTACAATCTCATCACGCTCCTTATCACTCCATGCATATTGTTTTTTAGCACCTTTTTTAACAAGGTAAAGCGGAGGAGTAGCTATGTAAATATGTCCGTTTTCAATAAGTTCCTTCATGTATCTGAAGAAAAAAGTTAAAATAAGTGTTGCAATGTGACTTCCATCAATATCAGCATCACACATAATAACCACTTTATGATATCGTAATTTTGAAAGATTTAATGCTTTGCTGTCTTCTTCGGTTCCAATGGTTACTCCGAGTGCTGTAAAGATGTTCTTGATCTCTTCATTCTCGAATACCTTATGAACCATTGCCTTTTCTACATTTAATATTTTTCCTCTTAGTGGCAGTATTGCCTGAAAAGCTCTGTCACGACCTTGTTTTGCCGTTCCACCTGCTGAATCACCCTCTACAAGGAACACTTCACACTTTGCAGGATCCTCTTCTGAACAGTCACTTAGTTTTCCAGGTAAGCCTCCAATACTCATGACTGTTTTACGCTGAACCATTTCACGAGCCTTTTGAGCCGCATGTCTTGCCTGAGCCGCCAGCATAACTTTTTGTACAATTATCTTGGCATCATCCGGATGTTCTTCAAGATAATCAGTCAACATTTCTGAAACTGCCTGACTTACAGATGCTGACACTTCCCTGTTACCCAGTTTTGTTTTAGTCTGACCTTCAAACTGAGGTTCCTGAACCTTAACCGAAATTATGGCTGTAAGTCCTT
>CBDULU010000431.1:0-1847 GCA_965368155.1 uncultured Flavobacteriaceae bacterium | reverse complement strand
GCCACATTCTTTGCGAAGGAACTGGATTGAAATACGCCTTTATCAAGCAATATCGAGAAAAACAGGGTCAGAGAGCAATTGTTTCTAATATAAGTGGACTTGAATATTAGAGATAATACTTCTTTCGCTTCTCATTAGAAGGTAGTTGGCAAAACTAGGAGAAAAAAGGGGACAGATTTATTTTTTAGGAAAAATACTAGTAATGAAAAAAGAATACTGGATTGGAATAATCACATTTATTATAGCTATGGGACTATTTTCAATATTTAATCAAGATAAAGACGTAAAAGAGAAGGATTTACCTTGGTACAATCTTTCTTCTATTTTGGATTATATTCAATCCAGCCTGGATAGTGACGGCAAGCTGTCAGAAAAAGGAAATACTCTGCCTGACGAGGAAAGACGGTACAAGGACGAACAGTTACGGTGGGTTGCAGGGGGAATGGATGGTGCATTTGGGCATCATGGCGGCGGTGGAGATACTGAGAAAGAAGCGAAGAAGATTGCAAGTCTAGTAAAAGCAATTTCACAAAAAGATAGCCTGTCAAAAAAGGTTGAGTTGTATAATCTTTTGATGGAGGACACATTGCTGGACTATATTGACCCTGCCCTTGAGAAAATCGTCGCATCAAATATTTCTATCGATCCATATTTACATAGTTATGCCAAGTGGCTTGCCTTTGAGAGCCCCGACAGAGGGCCGGTTAAATTCGGTATCGCTCTGCTTGGACTTATCCGAGATAAAAATGATATGGATGAGATAATTACACTCGGTAAACATGAAGAATTCACTCTATATTCTGCAGTTGCCTTAGCAAACACATATGAAGATCCTGAAATTGAACTTTGGCAACTAGCCAAATATGTCGACGGCTGGGGAAAAATACACATCGTCGAAAGATTAGGACAGACACAGAATCCTGATATTAAGAAATGGCTTATTAGAGATGGATACAAGAATAGTATCTTGTATGAGTATCTAGCTTATACATGTGCGGTTGCTGGAGAATTAAAAAATGAATTATCCCAATCTGAAGTAGATGAGAAACTAATAAGTGCTTCTGGTGAAATAATTCAAGCACTTATAACTGGTGGTCCGGCTGAGGATATGGATGATTATGATGATGGTTCTGAAGTTGTTCGGCTGTACATCACTCATATAAAAACCAGATCTGACCTCGATATTGGAAACTTTTTAATTCTTCACTCAATAAAGAAATATTTAGATGATGAAGAGGTTGACTGGGAAGGTAGGAAGCAAAAGGGTTGGACAGATGACTTAAAGTTAAATCTTCTTGCTGACCTTAATAAGATTCTTGATGACCCAAAATGGAAAAAAATTGTTCTTGATAAGAAATACACAACGGACGATCAAGAATTTTGGGAAGTTGACCAAGCTGCTGGTATTCTAGAAATTGACCTTTGGGATGC
Organism: uncultured Flavobacteriaceae bacterium; assembly: GCA_965368155.1. Lineage (GTDB taxonomy): Bacteria > Bacteroidota > Bacteroidia > Flavobacteriales > Flavobacteriaceae > Lutimonas. The sequence goes on along the minus strand of CBDULU010000431.1, from coordinate 416 downwards.
TCACTGGAATCGGTTGACCAAAAACCCGACCGATTCAGGGAATTGGTATAACATTATGAAAAATGCTAACAACGAGAGAATAGATCAAATATTATTACTTGCCATAGACAAAATTCCTCTCAATGAGATTGCAACTGGCCCAGAAGATAATCTAGGAATTGGGTTGGAATACGAGTCTCATAGTTGTCTTGATTTCATATTACAGGATTTGAATAGATACCCAAATAAAGGATTTGAGCTAATAAAAGCTGGGTTGAGTAGTCCGATAACAAGAAACCGGAATATGGCTATCAATGCATTATCAGGATGGGAAACGGATACATGGCCAGATGGTACAACAGAAATGTTGGAACAAGCAGAGAGGATTGAGCCTGATGAGGATTTAAAGAAAAGAATTAGAAATCTACTTGATGGAG
>CBDULU010000430.1:0-1858 GCA_965368155.1 uncultured Flavobacteriaceae bacterium | reverse complement strand
CAGACCTGAGACAAATGACTTCTTCGGGAATTATGTGTACAAATAAAATTAAGGCTTATCGCATCGCTCGTTTTCGCCTTTTCACCAATAAAATCTGCAAGTATTTGAAGTGTTTTTTTTCTATCATTGGGTATACTTTTTACATTTAAGTTTGAAATGTACCCTTCGATTTTTGCAAATAATGCCATAATTATGTTTCTGAATTAACAACATCCACTGTTTGGTTCGCAAGAGGACATGGCTTGTGAGCTGGAATGTTTAATTTTTGATTTTTGCTCTTCAAATATAGGACTTTCTGCATCTCTATCGACCTCAGATAATCCACAAACATCATTAGCCTTGCATCTTGTTGCTTCGGAAAACAAACTCACGTAAACCCTTTTCTCGTCAATTTCAATATGTTTTACCGGCATAACCGAAGTAGTAAAGGCTTCATTACCATATTCCATTTTAACCTCAGTGTCTGTTTTTAAGGCTTTGATACTGTTTACTCTGGTCAATATAGACAAGATCTTATCAGTTGTCATATAATTTATTTTCCCCAATTCTGATGGGCTTTCCCATAGTTGAAAATGTGTTTCTTCCCAAAAATTGGTCTTCCCTCCACAATCGGTGGTGTCAAATTGTACATTTTTAACCTCTGTCAAATGATAATTTGCACCAACCAATTTGTCTTGAGCATAAGAAAATAATAATTCCTTATGCTTATTTTGTTCTAATACTTCAATGAATTCTGCTACTTTCATAATTTTCTATTTTTACCTTCTATGTATAATCCAAGATTATTTAACCTGTTTTTTCACTCCTTTTTTCCATGAGAATATTATCTTTCCAAACACCATTTAGCTGGCCAATTCTTTCTCTAAAACCAATTTTTCGAAATCCACATTTTGTATGCAAACCAATACTTGCTGTATTCTCTGGAAAAATACCTGATTGCAAAGTCCAGTATCCTTGTTTTTCACTTTCAGCAATAAGCTCCCTTAGCAATTGTTCTCCTACCTTTTTCCCCCTTGCATTATTCGCAACATAGACACTTACTTCTGCCACCCCTCCATAAACACATCTTGAGGATACGGGTGACAAAGCCGCCCAACCAAGAACTTGACCATCATATCTTGCCACCAGCCTGCAGGATTTGATATGGTTCACGTCCCATTGCTCCCATTGAGGGATATTTTGTTCAAAAGTGGCTATTCCTGTATCAATACCCTCTTTATAAATCTGAGCCACCATCGGCCAGTCGGCCGCATTCATGTCATCTATATGTAACAATTTACTTTGCAACTTAACAACAGTTTATTTTGGAAAAATCTTCTTTGAACATGGTTTGAAACAAATTACCAGCTACCTTCCAATTCGATACATTTATGCAATACTTTACCTTAGGTGGGTTTACTTCGCCGTCGATCAATCCTGCATCCTTCAATTCCTTTAAATGTTGAGATATAGTTGATTGTGCCAAGGGTAGTACTTCCAGCAAATCACCTGTAAAACAACAGCTTTGGTTGCTCAAATGTTTTAGTATGATGATACGTGCAGGATGACCAAGTGCCTTGGCAATTTTGGATAATTGTATGGTTTCTTCCGAATATTCAAACTCCTTGGCAGATCTTTTCATTTTACTTATTAATTGTTCATCGCAAATGTACGATGATATATATAATAAAAAAAATATTTCTTGATTTTATTTAGCTACTTCTCCTCGATGAGGAACTAAAGCATCTCGATAGGTAATCATATCCTCCTCTTTCACAGTGATATAGGCGATACAATATAATTCATTGATGGGGTCAATATTGGTTTCATAAAAGAAAAGTTTGTCTTTCACAGCAAACTCCTCCAGGTGAATAACATG
>CBDULU010000429.1:0-1859 GCA_965368155.1 uncultured Flavobacteriaceae bacterium | reverse complement strand
GGCTATGATCTGTGGGTTTTTACCAGCTTTGAATATCGTGGGTGAAAAAGAAAACGGTACCATCGAGCAGATCAATGTCACACCTATCAAAAAGTCGGTCTTTATCCTTTCCAAACTTATTCCTTATTGGATCATAGGGTATTTTGTACTGACCCTTGGTATGCTGATCGCACTGTTTTTTTGGAAGCTGATCCCACAGGGAAGCGTGCTGACCATTTACTTTTTTGCCACGCTATTTATCGTTTCATTTTCGGGTTTTGGCTTGGTGATTTCCAACTATGCCACCACTATTCAGCAGGCCATGTTTATGATGTTTTTCTTTGTGCTGACCTTTATCTTTCTCAGTGGCTTGTATACGCCGGTTGAGAATATGCCTGGATGGGCGCAACGCATTAGTGATTTCAGCCCGTTAAAATATATTATCCAGGTGCTTCGAATGGTTTATTTAAAAGGAAGTGATATAGGGGATCTTAACAGACAATTACTTGCCCTAGTTTCTTTTGCCTTGTTTTTCTATGGTTGGGCGATTCTGAGTTATAGAAAGAGAGGATGATACCAGTTTCCATACACTTGATCTATACAGCTCGAATCGAGACTGAAATCTAAAAAACTATTTCTTAAAAAGCACGATTTTATTTTGTCAAATTAGGCTTTTGTCGTAATATTGTGTCAAAATAACACATTAGTTCGATCATGAAGAAAATTGCAATTAAAATTTTAAAGGGTTTAGGGATATTACTGCTGTTACTAGTTATACTTGCCGGAGGTGTTTATTATAAAAGTGTGAATTATAATATGTATGATTTACAAGCCAACAAAGAGCTTTTGACAGAACCATCTGATGAGGAGGGATATGCAACACTGGCAGAAGAATTGGTAAGTCAAATGACCCTTAAAGAGAAGATAGACCAGATGTATGGTGAGAAGATGTGGCAAATACCAAAACTGGGCATAGGATTTTTGGTAAAGGACAGGTTCCCTCATGTGTATGTAGGTGAAAATGAAAGATTACATATTCCACCATGGGTGTTATCAGATGGACCCAGAGGAGCAAGGGTCATGGATCATGGTATTAACAGTGTAACCACTTTTCCGGTTGGAATGGCCAGAGGAGCGAGCTGGGATATTGATCTTGAAGAAAGGATCAATGAGGTTATCGCCATTGAAATGAGAGCCAATAAAGTTAATTATGCGGCAACGCCTTGTATCAATCTATTGCGCCATCCCGCGTGGGGAAGAGCCCAGGAAACTTATGGTGAAGATCCTTGGTTACTAGGAGAATTTGGTGTGGCTGCGGTCAAAGGAATTGAAAAACACAATGTAATGGCTTGTCCAAAACATTTTGCTTTAAATAGTCTCGATAATTCAAGATTCGTTGTTGACGTTGATCTTGATGAAAGGACCCTAAGAGAGGTATATTTACCTCATTTTAAGAAAACGATTCAAGTGGGGAAACCAGCTTCGATCATGAGCGCTTATAATAAGGTTTTAGGTGAATATATGGCCAACAATAAATATTTACTCAACGATATTTTAAGGGATGAATGGGGTTTTGAAGGATTTGTGACTTCCGATTGGTTTAACGGAACCTATGATGCAATTGGCAGTGTAAAAGCCGGCCTTGATGTTGAAATGCCTTATCAGCAGGTATATAAATATGATGTGCTGGAAGAGGGAATTGAAAAGGGAGAAATTAGCGAAGCCGACATTGACAAGATCGTTACCCGGACCCTTAAGACCAGACTTACATATGCCTTTAGCGATGATCAGGAAACCTATGGACATGAGGAGATAGAAAAAGAATCACATGTTACTTTGGCAAGAGTTGCTGCAGAAAAGAGTATGGTCCTAATCAAGAA
>CBDULU010000428.1:0-1867 GCA_965368155.1 uncultured Flavobacteriaceae bacterium | reverse complement strand
CTTATGGACCTCATGGGTAATTCGCCATATGACTATGTCATGGAATCAAATCCTGATGAGCATATAAATTTCGTACACAGAACCTTTAACACAATTGATCTCCAGTATTTTATCGAAGGGCTCAGAGGTATTTACAGCAATCATGGGGGGTTGGAGGCCGTATTCAGCAAGTATGCCGAGACTAACAGTATCCAAAGCAGCATCCATCATTTTAAAAAACTTTTTTTTGAGCTTGAGCATCCTCAGCGCACCGAAAAACATGTCTCCGACCCCTATAAAGGTTCAGCGGCAAAAAGGATCAATATGTTTTTACGTTGGATGGTTCGGGATGACAATACAGGAGTTGATTTCGGCATATGGAATTCCATCTCACCTTCCATTTTATCTTGCCCTCTTGATATTCATTCAGGTAATGTTGCCAGAAAACTTGGCTTATTAACTCGTAAACAAAATGATGCAAAAGCCCTTAAGGAATTAGACGACCAACTACGTGAAATGGATCCTTACGATCCTGTCAAATATGATTTTGCTCTTTTCGGTTTAGGTGTTTTTGAAAAATTTTCATGACGTAGTGATCTGACAGCTATAATTTTTGATCAATTCATTTTTAAGGTGCTATTCCCTTTGTATTTAATCCCTACCTTTGCGGCTTAAAATTCAATTACTGATGCGTTTACACAGAAATCTTGTACTTGCGGTGATCCATGCACTTGATCTTATATATAATGAGAAGGAATATGCAGATAAGGTGGTTCAAAAAACCTTAAAACTAGATAAAAGATGGGGTGTTAGAGATCGAAAGTTTGTGGCAGAAACCATTTATGATATGGTTCGATGGAAACGTCTGTATAATGAAATTGCAGGAACAAAGGAGCATTATACACGAGATAATTTATGGAAGAATTTTGCTGTTTGGGCGATCTTGAAAGGAATTAAATTACCTGAATGGAGATATTTTGAAGGAACTCCTACAAGAAGGATCAAAGGCAAATTTGACGAGTTACAAAGCATCAGGAAATTCAGGGAGTCTATTCCTGATTGGATGGACGAGACTGGTGAAGCAGAATTAGGAAAACGCTGGGATGAGGAAATAAAGGAGCTAAATAAACAAGCACGAGTAATTCTTAGAACCAATACCCTTAAGACAACTCGAAAGGAATTGCAAAAATTACTTGAGGACGAAGAGGTTTTTACTGAGTTTGTTCCTCAGGCTCCAGATGCCTTGGTACTGGTAGAGCGCAAAAATGTGTTTCTGACCCAAGCCTTTAAAAATGGTTTATTTGAAGTACAGGATGCGTCTTCTCAATTAGTAGCACCTTTTTTAGATGTAAAACCTGGTCAGAAGGTAATCGATACCTGTGCCGGTGCCGGTGGAAAAACACTTCACCTGGCATCTTTGATGGAAAACAAAGGGCAGATCATTGCTATGGATATTTATGCCCATAAACTGGCAGAACTCAAGAAACGAGCTAAAAGAGACGGGGCTCACAATATTGAAACCAGACCCATTGAAGGATCAAAATCCATCAAGAAATTCAAGGGAAAAGCCGACCGAGTACTTATTGACGCACCCTGCAGTGGTATTGGTGTATTGAAAAGAAATCCTGACTCAAAATGGAAACTCAATGCTGACTTTTTAGACCGCATCAGAAAGACCCAGGCAGAAATTCTGGATCAATATGCCTCTATGGTGAAGGATGGTGGGAAAATGGTTTATGCTACTTGCTCAATACTTCCTTCTGAAAATGAAAAACAGGTTGAGGCATTTTTAGAAAAGCATCAGGATTTTAAATTGGTTAAAGACAAAAAGGTATCACCCGCAGCTTCTGGATTTGATGGCTTTTATATGGCCCTTATGGAGAAAAAA
>CBDULU010000427.1:0-1871 GCA_965368155.1 uncultured Flavobacteriaceae bacterium | reverse complement strand
AGCATAGGCTCTTTGTATTTCGTACCATGGATTTTAGTAAAGGCCTGGATATTACCGTTACCTGATTCGGTTCAAGAACAAGTGGAAGAAGCTATTGATCATGGATTTGATGGTATGATTGTATATGTAGACGAAGGAGGCAAACCTCCCGCATTTTATGCCTCAGGTTGGAAGGATCGAGAAAATAAGATTCCTGCTGACCCAAAAGCCTTATTCAAGATTGCCAGTATCAGCAAGTTATATGTGGCTGTTGCGATCACAAAATTGGTCAATGAGCAACATTTGTCTTTAGATAAAACGCTCGCTGATTACTTTCCTGAACTTGCGGGAAGAATAGAAAATGCTGATAGAATTACCTTGAAATTGATGGTGCAACACCGGAGTGGCATTCCCAATTTTACCAACCATCCGGGTTTTTGGAATAATCCACAAGAAAGCGGTAAAGATGTACTTGAATATGCCCTTGATTTACCCGCTAACTTTGAACCAGATGCAGACTATGAATATTGCAACACTAATTATTTGCTGCTTTCCAGACTCATTGACAAGGTAGTCGGCTATAGCCATCACCAATATATCAAGGAAGAAATTTTGATACCTCTTGGGTTGAACAATACCTTCTTTTCGCTTAGTGAAGTGAATATAGACGATTTGATGAGTGGCTATTATGTTGGATATGAAGAGGATCTAAAGACCAATGATTATGGTTCAATGATCGCTACAGCGCAGGATGTGGGTATATTCTTAAGGGCTTTAAATGATGGTTCAGTGTTTAAGGAAGGCGGACAGGAAATCTATTCATCCATTTATGTCTACGAACATGGAGGTCTGATTCCTGGCTATCAGAGCCTTGCTGAATACCATGAAGACATTGATACAGTTGTTGTACAATTTATGAATACAACTGACTTTAATGGATATGAGTGGAATTTATCGGAAATCGTGATCAACCGTATCGTAAAAATAGTAAGGAGAAAGAAAAGGGGATAACATTGCGATTCCCTGCTCATTAAAAACAATTGGTTTTATATCTAATACTTTTATATCTATTATGTGGTCCTTTTTATGAGATCTTTTCGTTTGACGTAATAGACAATCAATACCACAATGGATAAATAGAGGAGGAGTATCCAAAAGGGAGTCATACTGCCTGTGAACTCTGGTAAAATAAAGAGATAATTAAATGCAGCATTCGCACCTATATGAGCTAAAATAGATGTGAAGACACTTCTGGTATAGTAATAGATCCAACTGATCAATAAGGTGGCCAGCAAAACCCAAAGTAAAAAGATCATAAAGTTCATTTCCAAAGGAACCCCGGTACCAATAAGATATGCCGGGAAATGCCAGAATCCCCATATTAAACCGAGTATGATACTTGAGTAGAACAGGTTAAATTGACTCATTAATTTAGGAAGTAAAAATCCTCTCCAACCATATTCTTCTCCCAGAGCAATGAGTGCGATGACTACCATTTGAGGCATCAATTGAGTTGTTCTTAATCCAAATCTGGAAACATCAAAATTTAAATCGGTGAGTATCGCAAAAGATGCCAAAAGCGGAATTCCAAATAAAGAAAGCAGGAGCCATTTTATGCTTGTTCTTTTGACTGTTTGTTTTACGAACAAGTCATAAACCCCTTTCTTTCCTTTTGCAATTGCAGTAAACACAAGAGCAATTAATGATGGGGTAAAAACAGATAGTATAGAAAGATTCGAGTTGTCTAATTTGTAAGAAATAAAACATATCAAAGAACTTAAGCCTATAACAATTGTGGAGAATAAGATGACTTCTCTTTTTTCTATGATACTCATACGGTTCTTGTGTTTTTTTCTGATCAATACGATCACTTGTTCTAAGGATCGAATTGG
>CBDULU010000426.1:0-1885 GCA_965368155.1 uncultured Flavobacteriaceae bacterium | reverse complement strand
GGCTTTTTACAAGCCTGCTCATCAGTTTATCTATGATGCCATATTTAAACTTTTTGAAAATTCTGAACCGATTGACCTTCTTACGGTATCGAATCAGTTAAAAAAGGATGAAAAACTTGAAGCCATAGGAGGAGATTTCTACTTGATCAATTTAAGTCAGAAAGTTTCTTCGGCAGCGCATATTGAGTTTCATGCCAGAATTATTCTACAGAAATATATCCAAAGAAGATTGATCAGTATATCAAGTGAGATCATCACCAGTTCTTATGATGAAACTGTTGACGTATTTGATTTACTCGATGAAGCGGAGACCAAACTTTTTGATATTACACAAGGTAATTTAAAGAAGAGTTCAGAGGCTGCGCATAACCTGGTAACCCAGGCCCTAAAAAAGATTGAAGAAATTTCTAATCAAGAAGGGATGAGTGGGGTTCCTTCCGGATTCAGTAAACTTGATCAATTGACTTCAGGATGGCAACCTTCTGATTTAGTAATTCTTGCAGCCAGGCCCGGGATGGGTAAAACGGCTTTTGTAATGTCTATGGCAAAGAATATGGCCATTGATTTTGATATGCCGGTAGCTATATTTTCATTGGAAATGTCATCTGTACAACTGATCACAAGGATGATCTCCAGTGAAACTGGAATTTCTTCTGAAAAATTAAGAAAAGGGAGCCTTGAAACTTACGAATGGGAGGCTTTGAATGTAAAAGTTAAAAAACTGTCTGATGCACCTATCTTTATAGATGATACACCTTCTTTATCTGTATTTGATCTAAGGGCCAAGGCAAGAAGACTGGTATCTCAACATAATGTGCGTTGTGTGATCATTGATTACCTTCAATTGATGACGGCCGGATCTACGAATAAGGGTGGGGGAAATCGTGAACAGGAGATCTCCACCATATCAAGAAATTTAAAAGCGTTGGCCAAAGAATTAAATGTTCCGGTAATCGCTTTGTCTCAGTTGTCAAGAGCAGTAGAGACAAGGGGTGGGAGCAAACGTCCATTGCTTTCTGACCTTAGAGAATCTGGAGCTATTGAGCAGGATGCAGATATTGTGTCTTTTATCTACAGACCAGAATACTATGGAGTTACCGAATGGGATGACGATGAAAGAACTCCCTGTGATGGTCAGGCAGAATTTATAGTTGCCAAGCATCGTAACGGTGGTTTGGAAAACATCAGAATGAAATTTATTGGGAGATTGGCAAAATTTGCCAATTTGGATGAAGGTTTTGAAACCGAATTCCAATCTTCAATGAATGCCGGTCAAATTTCTCCAAGTAATTTTACCAGCGCCAATGATGCGTTTGGGAACATGGAAAATGATGATGATGTTCCATTCTAATAAACTCCAGGCATAAACACATGTATTTAAGAAAGGCGCTTTATAAACATCAACTTCTTTTCTGTTTGGTGGTATTTTTGTTGATGAATTCAGCCGCTTTTGCTTCCTACTTGTTGATTCCGATGGATGAGGAATCTCAGTCGAACCACTTGAAAGCTTATGGGATCACCTTTCAATCATTGTTGAAAGGAAGAAAAGTGCAATGGCTGCTGAATTATCGTGGCGGATCATTTCTTTTGGAGGACCATGAAGATTTTAGAAGAGAATGCACCATAAGAGGAGTTTCTTTTGAAATTGTGTCAGAGGCCGAAACACTCAAAATCATTGAATACATTGCAAGTCCCTCTCAAAATATGGAGGCAGTGGTATTGGAAAAAGCACCCAAAATAGCTGTATATTCTCCTAAGGACAAACAACCCTGGGATGATGCCGTTACCATGGTGCTTCAGTATGCAGAGATTCCGTATGAAGTTGTCTATGATCAGGAGGTTTTGGAAGACAAACTTTTGTTATATGAATGGCTTCATTTGCACC
>CBDULU010000425.1:0-1886 GCA_965368155.1 uncultured Flavobacteriaceae bacterium | reverse complement strand
ACTTTTACGAAAGGAGAAGCTTATGTTGTGATCAATAACTATAGAAATTTTGATTTCAAACCCTATGTACTGAGAACTAGGAATTACGGAAAAACATGGGAGAATTTAGTTAAAGATAAGTCAGAGAATTTTGGATACAGTCTTTCTCTGGTGCAGGATTCTGTCAATAAGAATTTAATCTTTCTAGGCACCGAAAATGGTTTGTATGTTAGTTTAAACGAAGGTAAATCCTGGACAAAATGGACCGAAAACTATCCAAGTGTTCCAACGATGGATATGGTGATCCACCCAAGAGAACACGATCTTGCTATAGCCACTTTTGGACGATCCTTTTACGTGATAGATGATATCAGACCTCTTAGAGAAATGAGTGAAAAAGGACCTGACCTCCTCAATAAGGGAGTGAAACTATTTGAACCTCCTACAGCATATATTTCACAATTTCAGCAGCCTGCAGGTTCACGATTCGGTGGAAATGCAACGTTTAATGGAGAGAATCGAAAACGAGGAGCCATGATCAGTTATGTGATCAATAAAAAAGAAACACCCAAAGACGAAGTCAAGGATTCAGATAAAAAAGGAAAAAAAGATAAGGCTAAGGATACAATTGTCTTAAAAATATATGATAAAGATGCGGCATTGATCAGAACTCTGAAATTCAAAAGCCCGAAAGAAAATGGCCTTCACAGAACGTATTGGAATATGAGTGAAAAAGGCACTTTCTCTCCTTCAAGAAAAGCGGTTAAAACAAACAGAGAACCATCTGGCGTTCGCGTTTTGCCGGGCGAATACAAATTAGTGATGCATTTTCAGGATCAGAAAGATTCTACGCAGATCAAGGTTGCATTTGACCCAAGGATTGATATCTCTGATGATGTTCTTAAAGAACAACGCAGGTTAATGAAAGAAATCGAACAAAAGAAAGATCTTGTTTACAGGTCGGTTGAGCAGCTCAAAGAATCAAAAACTACTGTGGCTGGCATCAAAAAACAGGCTGAAAAAAATGACAAGGAAATCCATAAAGATCTGATTAAACTAAGTGATAGTATCCAGAAAACAATTGATTCATTGATAGATGATGTTTTTGGTAAAGAAGATAAACGTCAAGGCATCACTGCGACAGAAAAGCCCTCTAATCTTTCCTATTTGTATACTGCCAATGGTTATGTGAGATCCTTAAAAAGTCTTCCGGGAAAAACTGAATTGCAGTTAATTGAAAATGCCAATACCAAATTGGACCCTGTGATCAAAAAGATTAATGACTTTTATGCAACAGAATGGAAAGCTTACAGAAAGAAAGTTGAGCAAACGGATCTTAGCGTATTCAAAGATTATAAGGTGTTAGAATAAAAAATAGGAGGTTTAAGAATCATTTGAAGGAACGAGACATTTCTCATTTTCCCAATTCCCAACCAGAGCTTCTGTTGGGATCGGGTTTCCCTCGCAGGTCAAAAAAGTATCACCCTCTTTTTTGATGATTCTTAAACCTCCATTTCTAAGTTGTTCAAGCGTCAGACGGATCAATTGTGTTTCTGTGACTTTTGGCACATCAATTGGCAGTAGGACGCCAACCTCGTTGTTAAACAAATCCATTTCAGAAGAAGCTTTATCCGGTAAAATGCCGTCTTCTGAATTTCCTTTTAGAAAAGACCTATAATTCCCTATTTCATGGGCTCTTCCCAGCTTCAAGGCGGCTTTTCGACCAATATCATGACTAAGCTTAGCCATCCAATAGCAATGCTTAAAAGCGTCTAATTTTCCACCATTGATATCCACGCCAATTATTCCTTCTTTTTTAATCGAATCAGTGATATCTAATGCCTTTAAAGAAACTTCCAAAGCCCTTTTTGCTTTAAATGGATGCCAAACGACCCACCATTTTTCAG
>CBDULU010000424.1:0-1911 GCA_965368155.1 uncultured Flavobacteriaceae bacterium | reverse complement strand
ATTTGTCCATTCCGTTCTAACCCCAATAAATAGAGCCTAAAAGCATTTCTTTATTGGGAAACTGATGTTCTTTATCTATATCGTATGTACATCAAAATTTCTTATCTTGTTCTAACCTTAACCCAACTATTAAATGAAATTCAATAAGTTTTTAAAAGAGTGTAATCAAAAAGATGTCTTTAAGAAACTGTCGTTATATGTTGTTACGAGCTGGGTTATTATTCAGGTATTCGCTACAATCTGGGAACCCATAGGTCTGCCAAAGGAATCCGTTACTGTATTACTCATTATACTCTTGCTCGGTTTTCCGATTAACGTTTACCTCGTTTGGCGATTTGATCTGGTGAATCAGGAACCACGTACCTTAAAGATCAATAAAAAAGGGGAAGAAGTTCCCGGAAAATATCAAAAAAGTAAATTTCAAAAGGCCTATTTCTCTGTATTATCGATTCTTAGCATCGCTTTTGTGGGAATTGTGATGGTGATTATTTACAATAATTTCATTGGCTCAATTGACATGAAAGAATTGGAAGTATCGGATAAGATCGCAGTAGAAATCTTCGGCAATAATACGGGAGATCCTAAAAATGACATCATTGGTAAAATGACAGCCGACTGGATCATTCATGGTATTTCTGAGAACGATATAGGGCAGGTTATTTCACAAAAAACCGTTGATGACTATACCGGAATTGTGATGGCCGGAGTGAACCCATCAAGAAGTAAAAATTTATTGAAAGAGTATTTCAAACCTGGAAAAACGATCAGTGGGAATTTTTACCAAAAGGATGACAAACTCTTATTTCAAGGCTCATTGATAGATGCCAATAACAACGATGAACAAATCTCCTTTAAATTAGTTGAATGTAATTCTGACAACCCCTTAGACTGCATTGAGCAGCTAAAGCAACTTATTTTGGGTTACCTCGTGATGAATCAAAATCCACTGTTGACTTTGGAATCCAATCCGCCAAAATTTGACGCCTACCAATATGTCATCACAGCAAGAGCCAATGCAAAAGATTACGATGTTTATATCGATGGAATAGAAAAAGCCATTGCGGCAGATCCAGATTATTTTGAACCGAAATTACTTGAAATTGTCTTCTACTATAACCGACAAGATTACCATAAATCTGACTCCTTGTTGCGTCAAATCAAACCCAATTCAAACACTACTTCCAGACAATTAAATTTACTGAATATGTATACCTCCTTGATGGAAGGGGATAACAGAAAAGTTTACGACTACATTTCAAGGGAGTATAGCTATAATAAATTTGACTTAGAAACGAACCAAAGCCTAATGGTGATCGCCCTGCAGTTCATAAATAGGCCAGAACTGGTAGAAGACATTTATAAGGAAATCCCTTCTGGAGACTTGATCATTGAGAATTGTTTGTTTTGTGAATATCGAAATTATGTGATGTCGATGGCCGACATTCAATTGGAGCGATATGATGAAGCGATAGCGCTACTCGACGAAACAATAAAAAAGATTGACGAGTTTTATCTGAATAAACCCTTGTCCTCAGCTTTTATAAGATCAAACAGACTAGATAAACTGGATCAATTAGTGGCTGATGTTGAACTAACAGCCGATGCCAAAGATTTAAATGTCTTATACCTCTTTATAGGGAATGAATTTCTGCTTCAACAGAACAGAGAAATGGCGAATACATATTTCAATAAAGTCATTCAGACTGGGAATGAGCAAACGAATTCACTTGCTGAAAGCTATTACCTTCTTAAAGAGTATAAAAAGGCTGAATTGATCTACCAAGTCCTTCATGATGAAAATCCGGAAGATTTTACTTATATATCACGTCTGGCTTCTTGTTTGGCTAAAAATCAAAAAATAGAGGAGGCAACAAATATGATAAAAAAAATAGAGCCTTTGAGAGAAGATTT
>CBDULU010000423.1:0-1911 GCA_965368155.1 uncultured Flavobacteriaceae bacterium | reverse complement strand
TCACAGGTAAAGTTTCTCAAATTTTAGGAGCGGTAGTTGATGTTGAATTTTCATCAGAGAATCAACTTCCAAAGATTTATGATTCATTGGAAATTACCAGAGAAGATGGTTCTATATTGATTCTTGAAGTTGAACAGCATATCGGTGAAGATGTGGTTAGATGTATCGCTATGGATTCTACTGATGGATTAAGCAGAGGCATTGAAGTTGTTTCAACGGGCAATCCTATTAAGGTTCCAGTTGGGGAAGAAATTTACGGAAGACTGTTTAATGTGAATGGAGATCCTATTGATGGATTGAAGGCACTTCCAAAAGACGGAAAAAATGGTTTGCCAATCCACAGATCGGCGCCACTTTTTGAAGACCTTTCAACTTCGACTGAGGTTTTATTTACTGGAATCAAAGTTATTGATCTTATTGAGCCTTACTCTAAAGGTGGTAAAATTGGTTTATTCGGTGGAGCCGGAGTTGGTAAAACAGTTCTTATTCAGGAGTTGATCAACAATATTGCAAAGAGTCATGGTGGTTTATCAGTGTTTGCAGGAGTAGGAGAAAGAACTCGTGAAGGAAATGACTTATTGAGAGAAATGCTTGAATCAGGCATTATAAAATATGGTGAGGAGTTTGAAAAATCAATGGAAGCAGGAGGATGGGACCTTGATAAGGTTGATATGGATGGCTTAAAAGAATCTAAACTTACATTCGTGTTTGGTCAGATGAATGAGCCTCCAGGAGCTCGTGCTCGTGTTGCCCTTTCAGGATTGGCCATTGCAGAATACTTTAGAGATGGAGCCGGAGACGGTCAAGGAAAGGATATTTTATTCTTTATTGATAACATCTTTAGATTTACACAAGCAGGTTCTGAGGTATCTGCCCTTTTAGGACGTATGCCATCTGCAGTAGGATACCAACCAACTCTGGCAACGGAAATGGGATCCATGCAAGAAAGAATTACTTCTACTAAAAACGGTTCGATCACATCTGTACAAGCAGTTTATGTACCTGCGGATGACTTGACTGACCCTGCACCGGCAACAACTTTTGCCCACTTGGATGCAACAACTGTACTTTCAAGAAAGATCTCAGAATTGGGAATATATCCTGCGGTGGATCCATTGGATTCAACGTCAAGAATCCTTAACAGAGAGATTTTAGGAGATGAACATTATGATACGGCTCAAAGAGTAAAGGAAACTTTGCAGAAATATAAAGAATTACAGGATATCATTGCGATTCTTGGTATGGAGGAACTGAGTGAAGAAGATAAATTGATCGTTCACAGAGCGCGTCGTGTTCAAAGATTCTTGTCTCAGCCGTTTCACGTAGCCGAGCAGTTTACGGGTATTCCTGGAACATTGGTTGACATTAAGGATACCATCAAAGGTTTCAATATGATTATGGATGGTGAATTGGATAAATATCCTGAAGCTGCCTTTAACCTGAGAGGAACTATTGAAGAAGCTATTGAGGCTGGAGAAAAAATGTTGATTGAAGCATAAATCATAAACTATGTTTTTAGAAATTGTAACACCTGAAGCAAGCATATTTCAGGGCGAAGTTGATACTGTTACTGTACCTGGTGTTGTAGGTGAGTTTCAAATTCTCAATAATCACGCTCCGATAGTGTCATTGCTTCAAGAGGGAAAAGTCAGGATAAACGGAAATTTAACTATCGATGAAGCTTTTGAAAATCAGTTTTCAAATGGCGATAACGGTAGTAAAGTTTTGGAAATCAATAGTGGAACGATCGAAATGAGTGATAATAAGATTATTATTTTAGTAGATTGATCTAACTGATTCTATAAAAAATAAAAAAATCCTCATGTACTACATGGGGATTTTTTTTGTTGTAAAAAACTTTTAAATAATATTGGGTTATACCCAAACCTATAAGTCTTTGACTATTTAAGT
>CBDULU010000422.1:0-1913 GCA_965368155.1 uncultured Flavobacteriaceae bacterium | reverse complement strand
TAAAGGATGATCATACTTTTCCCGGTACTCTTTATAATCCTCATCTTTTAGCCAGGTGTGTCCCCATTGCAGTTCTTCATCTGCTATGTATAATTTTGATGGATAGCCTTGATGAACCGCTTTGGTGCCATTGACATTGTTTAATCTGGAATACGGTCTTCCTGTATGCACGTCAAACTGAAGCTTGATGGTTCTGCCTTTCTTGGTCTTTATCAAGGTAGTATTCATATCGCCACAGGCAAATTGGGTGGTCCTGAAGCCTACCTTTTTGGCGCCATAGCTCAAACTCTTTTCTAATGAACTCATACTTACAAGATGGTCGTAATTATCGCCTCTGCCAATATCCATATAAAAACTGACAGGGCCTAAACCATGTCCGGTATAAAAATTGCCATTTCTGGTTTCATGGTGTTTGATTCGCCACTGACCTTCGTAATAGGTCTCATGCATCATATGCTTGCGCAGGTCATGAATATAGGCACCTTCGGCATGTGTAAGGTCCCCAAACACACCTTGATCAATCATATTGAGCACCCATAATTCCTCACCGTTAAAACAGCAGTTTTCCATATACATGCAATGTTTTTGTGTGCGCTCTGCCACTTCTATCAGTCTCCAGCAATCTTCAAGTGTCATCGCCATAGGCTGTTCGCAGGCTACATGTTTTCCCTGCTCCATTCCATATACCGACATTTCTGTGTGGTAGTTCCATGGTGTGGCAATGATAAGCAGGTCGATATCATCTCGCTGAGCCAGTTTTTTCCATTCCTGGTCATTGCCAAAATACAGGCTTGCTTCCTCCTGCTGAATGGTCTTTAGATATTCATTGTTCTTATTGACCTTATCCTCTTTTAAATCGCTCAAGGCCAAGATCTGAGCATGCTTGTTTTTAATAAGGTACTCGAACATCTGGATAAGCACAGAGCCACGGTTGCCCATGCCAATCATGCCCACTCTTACCTGTTTGATTGGTTCTGTTGTCAGGCTTATGGCTGTACCTTTTGCTCTGTTCTTGGTTAATAGGTACTGTATCTGTGCTTCCTGAGTGAGTGTTTGTGATTTACAGCCAATGACCATTGGTGTTAAACCTAAAAAAAGACCCGCTTTTGCGGTTAGATTAAAAAAGGATCGTCTGTTCATAATGAATAATTAATTAAGAACAGAAAGTTACGGATTTATCAAATTACATTATTGATTAAAACCTCTTTATAACAATTGAATAGGTAAGAAAAACAACTAACCTCACTTAACCTTTTAAAATGATCCTTAAAATGCTCAATACAATATTGGTTAAATGAATCTCCTTTCCAAATTATTTCTTAAGTCAAAAAAGCTATATGTCCCAAAAAACAAGGCGTATTCTTTATTGGGTAAAAAACACGCCTTTTCTATTTACAGTATTATAATAGTCCTATGTTCTTAAACGTCATTTAATATTTCGGTTTCACTTTTACATAGTCAGTATGAGCATAAAAGACCTTAGCCATTCTATTTAGTGTATCCCAATTGGCATCATCACCAAAATCTCCTACCATTTCCCCGGAAGGCGGATAAATTCTGTTTCTGTCATCAATACTCTTAAATGTAATAATAAAGGCATATTGATTGGTGCGAATGCCACGATCTCCCTTAACCAAAGTGAATTCCTGTCCTTTCATTTTATTATAAATGGGTGCAATCTTATTCAGGACATGCATTTCAAATTCATGCGCATCCTGTCCCGGTAATAACTCTACATCATGGATGGCTACAACTTCCGGGGTTGTTCCTATCATGGACTTAATTTCAGAATAAGAGTCCTGTGCTTTTACATTTAAAACAAAGCATAATAAAAATGCGATTTTGATTAGTGTTTTCATAATTAAAAATTTAGTTGGTTTTTGATTTATTTTTAAAAGATAGTAAATTTTTTA
>CBDULU010000421.1:0-1923 GCA_965368155.1 uncultured Flavobacteriaceae bacterium | reverse complement strand
TTCCTCAAATTTAAGCATCCTTAAAATAGGACACTTACCTTATTTAAGGATTTACTTACCACTTTTACGGATTTTAGGTCGTCTTATGGTTTATTCACAAACATTGAGTAATTTCGAGTAAAAGAATTTTCTATGTCCATCATAAAAGATTTGGTGAAGGTCGATGATTATTGTTCCAAATTTAATTTGTCAACATTGCATCCCCTGGTCAGCGTCCACGACCTGTCGGAAGGATGGTGGGAACCTCAGGAATATGCTGATGACGTCCGATATCATTTTTATGGAATTTTCCTCAAACAAGGAGAGGGTTGTGTTTTAAAATATGGTCGACAAAATTATGATTACCAAGATGGGACATTGGTATTTTTAGGACCGGGGCAATTGGTGAATGTCTCGCAAATCGATAAGAATTTTAAACCCGCCGGGCATGCATTATTATTTCATCCTGATTTACTTTGGGGTACTAACCTGGGGAAAACAATAAGCGATTACAACTTTTTTTCCTATCAATTTGCAGAAGCACTTCATGTTTCAAAAAGGGAGCGGCAATTGGTGTTGGACTCTTTTCAGAAGATTCGTTCAGAACTGTCGCAAGGCGTTGACAAATACAGTAAAGAGTTGGTCGTTGCTAATATTGAGCTCTTTTTGAAATATTGCTTGCGTTTCTACGATCGTCAATTCATCACCCGGGAAAAAGAAAACCTTGGTGTGATCAAGATTTTCAAAACTTCATTGAATTCCTACATTAATACAGGAAAAACCAAGGAATTCGGAACACCTTCTGTAAGCTATTTTGCAGAGCAGCAGCACCTTTCTGCGAATTATTTTGGCGACCTGGTCAAAAAGGAAACCGGAATAAGCGCTCATGAATTCATTCAGACTAAGATCATCGAAGTAGCCAAAGAAAAGATCTTCGATCACACAAAATCCCTGAGCGAAATAGCATATGAGCTAGGTTTTAAATATCCCCAGCATTTTACACGACTCTTTAAAAATAAAGTGGGCTATTCGCCGAATGAATTCAGAAAGATGAATTAGACCTTGAAAAATATTGAAACCTTCATCTGAACAATACAGCTATTTTACTTTTTATCTTATTGAATCTCCTTTAAAAACAGTCAACTCTAACATATCATATTGATCACCAATACCTTTAGGATCTATAGCTAGGTCGTTTCTTAAATGCCTGTCAAAAAAAGAAGTAACCAGTTTTGTAACAATTTCTGTTCCCAGATAAGGATCAATCTCTCCAGTTCCTGCCAAGGATTGCATTGGTATCATAAAAGGGATATCCATAAAGTTTGGGTGACCAGATTTCAAAAGTTTCGTTTCATAAAAATAGTCGGTACTTTTATATTTATATACATGTGAATTGATGTCTTCATGTTCTGCCGGCCAATCTGCAGAAACATAAAGGTATGGAATTTGGTAGGCGCTGTCTATCTTATTTCCCCATTGAATACCATCGAGATTTACGGCGGCTTTGATACGATCATCCTTCATCGCAACATTGCCTGCCGAACCTCCTCCTACTGAGTGTCCGAATACTCCAATTTTATCCAGGTCGAGTTTGTTTTGCAACAAACCCTCAGTGTTCCACTTTTCGAGAAGGTCTAACGCGATGATCATGTCGTTTGCCCAGCGGTCTTGTATACGGCCTTCGAAATATTCTAGTACTGTTTTTCTTACAATCGGATGTCTTTCCTCGTAACTCATACCGCCCTTAAAAGCATCAATTAGAGGTTGAATCACGGTCATCGTTTCTGCTCCGATCTCCTGCTGATACCCATAATCAAAATAGATATCTCTTCCGTCAGGATAGCTTACCCCCAAACTTTCATAGCTATGATTCATGTTAATGATCACATAACCCTGACTGGCTATTTCTGATAGCAAGGCATAATAGCCATGAGCTTTTGATCC
>CBDULU010000420.1:0-1924 GCA_965368155.1 uncultured Flavobacteriaceae bacterium | reverse complement strand
TGAAGCCCCGATGCAAATCCATGCCAAAGGTGAATGGCTAACAAAATAAATGAATTGTTATTTTTCTTATATTTACGAAACTCACTTGTAAACAACTGATTAATTTCTTTTTGTCTCGAGAAAGAAACAATTCAATAATTAACACTAATACCACTCAACATGAAAAAACTCAAGAAGGATGATTTGAAGCAAGAAGTATTCGATCTATACGACGACTACGCCCATAACAAAATTCAAAGGCGTGACTTTGTAAAAAAACTATCAACTTATGCCGTAGGTGGCTTAACGGTTTCATCTCTCATGAGCTTTATGATGCCTGACTATATCAATTCGATTCAAGTACAATCCAATGATCCAAGACTGGAATCTGACTATATCAATTACGAGTCCGCCAAAGGCGGTGGCAGTATCAAGGCCTTATTATCCAAGCCTGCTCAAACAAAAGAGAAATTGGGAGGAATCGTAGTAGTGCATGAAAACAGAGGTCTCAATCCTTATATTGAAGACACAGCAAGAATTGCCGCTTTGGAAGGTTTTATCACCATCGCACCCGATGCCCTAAGTCCTCTTGGTGGGTATCCTGGAAATGATGATGATGGCAGGGAATTACAGAGAAAGCGTGACAGAAATGAGATGCTGGAAGATTTTATGGCTGCCTTTGAATATCTGAAAGCACATCCCGATTGTAATGGTAAAGTTGGGGTTGTCGGTTTCTGCTTCGGCGGGTGGATTTCGAATATGATGGCGGTTAACTTGCCTTCTTTATCTGCAGCAGTTCCTTTTTACGGGGGCCAACCTAAAGAAAATGTTGATCAGATCAAAGCGCCATTAATGCTGCAATATGCAGGTTTGGACAAAAGGGTTAATGAGGGATGGCCTGCTTATGAAACCGCTCTTAAGGCAGCTAAAAAAGACTATGTGGCCTATACCTATCCTGATGTAAACCACGGATTCCACAACAATACGACGCCAAGATACAATAAGGAAGCGGCTGACTTGGCATGGAGCAGAACCATAGAGTTTTTTAAGAAAAACTTAAGCTAGATTTATTATAGGTTATACTTTGTTCATATTTGAACTTACATCTTCTAAATAATGTTATACAAATTATTCATATCTTTAATCAGATAGAAAACAAATCGTTGTGTTTTGTTCGCTCAAAATTTCAGATTATTAGCAGGTTAAACTGCTAAAATGTTCATAGTAAAACAAATTTTATCATGTCTTCGAGAGAAATTGAAGTTATCTTAAGCCGTCAATTAGCCGATTCTTTATCCACCTCAGTATTTATTGTGGATCCAGAAGGGAACCTTATTTTTTATAATGAACCTGCCGAAGATCTGTTGGGATTAAGATATGAAGAAACAGGAACCATGCCAGTATCTGAGTGGTCCTCTATTTTCACTCCTATGGATGATCAGGGGAATGTTTTAGCGCCTGAAGATTTACCTTTGGTTCAAACTTTGTCAAAAAAGTTACCTGCCCATGGTGATTTTTGGATCAGGAGCCTTAAAAATAAAAGTCACAAAATTTCTGTCACCTCCTTCCCTATTATAGGACGACCAGATCGATTTTTAGGAGCCATTGCAATCTTCTGGAAAATATCAGAAAAATGAAAATTACAATATGGGGCTGCCGAGGATCAATGCCTACGCCGGGGCCTGAAAAAAATAAGTATGGTGGCAACACTTCTTGTGTTCAAATTGAGCATGACAATACTTGTTTAATATTTGACGGGGGCTCGGGTATTCAAGAATTAGGCGAACAATTGGATCCTGATATTCTGGAAGTGAATATCTTATTAACCCATCTTCATATTGATCACATTATGGGGCTGGGCTATTTCAAACCTTTTTACAATCCAAATTGTACTATAAATATTTGGGGGCCTGCGAGTTCCTCTGAAAGCTTGATCGAACGGTTG
>CBDULU010000419.1:0-1926 GCA_965368155.1 uncultured Flavobacteriaceae bacterium | reverse complement strand
GTATTA
This sequence comes from uncultured Flavobacteriaceae bacterium, assembly GCA_965368155.1. GTDB lineage: Bacteria > Bacteroidota > Bacteroidia > Flavobacteriales > Flavobacteriaceae > Lutimonas. The sequence goes on along the minus strand of CBDULU010000419.1, from coordinate 1,920 downwards.
TGGAATTGATATTAAAACAAGACGTAGCTAATTTAGGGTTTAAAGATGACGTGGTTACTGTAAAGAACGGTTATGGCCGTAACTATTTGATCCCACATGGATATGCAGTATTAGCGACTTCTTCAGCCAAAAAAGTTTTAGCAGAAACGCTTAAACAAAGAGCATACAAGGAACAAAATGTTGTGAAAGAAGCGAATAAAGCTGCCGAAGCTTTAAAAGCTCTTGAATTGAAAATTACTGCCAAAACTGGTGAAGGTGATAAATTATTCGGATCGATCAGTAATGCAAATATAGCTGAGGCTCTTGCTGCTGAAGGTCAGGAAATTGAGAAGAAATTCATCACAATTGCTGGTGGACTAGTTAAAAGATTAGGGAAATACAATGCTTCTGTTAGATTACACAGAGATGTTATTGTTGACCTTCCTTTTGAAGTTACTGCAGAAGCAAAATAAGGTTATTTACAACCACTTTAAAGACCGGATTGACATATCAATCCGGTCTTTTTTTTTACAAATTTGTAGGCTCACCCCCTCACTTCCGAAGGGTTCACCTCCGAAGGGTTCGCATCTGAAGGGTTCGCAAGTGATCACCTCACCTCCCATCACGTCGGGAATTAAAAATTCAAAGCCGTTTTTTTGCTATTCAATTTAATTATTGTAAAATTGGATCACTTAACAAAGAAATGGATATCAGCCTGAACATACCCGACCTACCAAATCTCATCCATTATGCCATTCCGTTTTTTATATTGACATTGATCATCGAGATTGTCATCACAAGTAAAAAGCAAATGGCTTCATACACTTTTAAAGATGCGGCCGCCTCTATCACAATGGGCTTGGGAAATGTCTTTATTGGATTACTTGCCAAGGCCATGGTATTAGGTGTACTTACCTTGGTTTACGTAAACTTTAGGTTTTTTACCATTCCATTTGTCTGGTGGGCCTGGATTTTGGTATTCTTTGCGGATGATTTATGTTATTATTGGTTTCATAGGATTAGTCATGAAAACAGGTTGTTTTGGGCCTCACATGTGGTGCACCATTCCTCTAAAAAATATAATCTGAGTACGGCTTTAAGGCAGACCTGGTCGGGAAGTTTTATGTCATTCATCTTCTGGTTACCCATGGCCCTTTTGGGATTTCATCCGGTGATGATCCTGGCTCAAATGTCGATAAGTCTCTTATACCAATACTGGATCCACACCGAACTGATCGATAAACTGCCCAAATGGTTTGAAGCCATTTTTAACACGCCCTCTCATCACAGGGTTCATCATGCAACCAATCCTCAGTACCTTGACAGAAACCATGCAGGGATCCTAATTATTTGGGATAAAATGTTCGGTACATTTGAACCGGAAGTTGAAAAACCTATCTATGGTCTTGTAAAAAACATTGACACCTATAATCCGATAAAAATTGCATTTATTGAGTGGTATGAGATGCTTAAAGATGTATTTCAATCAAAAACTTCCGTGGCCAATCGCTTAAAATATTTCATCAAACCTCCTGGATGGAGACATGATGGAACAGGAGCAGTTTCTTCAGACCTCAGAAGAGAATGGGAAGATAAGAATGGGAATAATCACTAAAACATTAGCGCATAGTAGATTGATTGAAGATTGGAGATTGGAGATTTCAGATTTCAGATTGGAGATTTCAGATTTCAGATTTGAGATTTGAGATTTCAGATTTGAGATTTTGAATTATTCACACATTAGCTCTCCTGAATCCCTGCCTGCCGGAAGGCAGGTTCGATTTCATGCATTAAAGTATTTCAGCATTTAAGCATTGTAGCATTTTAGAAATTGATTGAAGATTGGAGATTGGAGATTGCTGATTTGAGATTTGAGATTTGAGATGTGAGATTTGAGATTTGAGATTTCAGATTTCAGATTTCAGATTTCAGATTTCAGAT
>CBDULU010000418.1:0-1934 GCA_965368155.1 uncultured Flavobacteriaceae bacterium | reverse complement strand
AATCCTAAATTCAAAAACATGTCAGCTGCTTTCTGTAAAATTTTATCTTTCATAAGTTTGCAAATATAAACAAGGAAACTCTAAACACAAAAAAAGTTTCCAAAGTTTACAGTTTATTAACATGCTTTTTATAAGTCGTTAAAGAAGCCTAACTGTTACAATTTGTATCTTAATTAAATCTGTAGAATTTTAGCTTTGACAAAGGCCTCTTTTCAAGGAGATTAATTATTTTTACCAAAAAACATAAGCAGTGAATATAGAAAACTACAGAGAGGCCTTTTTGAATTTTATGACCAAGAATTTATCAAAAAGTGAGCCCAGAAATTTGTACGATCCCATTGAGTATATCATGTCATTGGGAGGAAAAAGAATGAGACCGATTCTTGTTTTGATGAGTTGTGATCTGTTTGACGGCGATATTTCGGAAGGGATGGAGGCAGCTTTATCCATAGAAATGTTTCATAATTTCACCTTGATTCATGATGATATTATGGATAGTGCCGACTTGAGAAGGGGTAAAGAGACGGTACATAAAAAATGGGACCTGAATACTGGCATTCTTTCAGGAGATGCTTTGATGATCCAATCAAATCAACGCTTGGAATATTATGAAGGAAAGACTTTTAAAGAATTGATTTCACTGTATAATAAAACCGCTTTAGAGGTTTGTGAGGGGCAGCAATTGGATATGGATTTTGAAACTATGCAGCAAGTAGATCTTGATGAGTACCTCAAAATGATCAGTTATAAAACTGCTGTTCTTGTAGGTGCATCTTTGAAAATGGGTGCAATTATTTGTGGGGCCTCTCTTGAAGATCAAAATAGGATCTATAATTTTGGATTAAACCTTGGTATTGCATTTCAATTACAAGATGACTACTTGGACACTTTTGGTGCGCAGGATTTCGGAAAGAAAATAGGAGGAGATATTGTTGAAAGTAAAAAGACCTTTCTCTATATAAAGGTGTTGGAGCTTGCCGATTCGAAGGACCAAGAATATGTATTGAATCTTTACGGAAATGCATATGACGAGGATAAGAAGATTTCTGAAGTGAAGTCAATATTTTTAAAATATGGAGTAGCAGAATTGCTCTTATCAGAAATTGAAAAATTTACCATCAAGGCCTTGGCTGATATTGATGCACTCTCTCTTGATGTTTCAAAACAGCAGCTATTGAAGGATTTTGCCATGAGTTTGATGACAAGAAAAACTTAAGACCTATGGGATCAAGTGAAGAAGTGTTACTTTTAAAACAAATCGAATCTCATGATTTGCTAGGAAACTTGATTCAACAAATCAATAAAGATGCAGATCTCGCCGGAGTATCATTTATCTGTGACAAGAGTATTTCAGCGAAAGAATTGGTCCCTAAAATTTATGCTTTTCTCTTTCAATTGATCACTACTGATTTCGGGGCTTACCTAAATTTTCTCTATCGCGTGGATATCCCTGAGAGGGTTTTAAAATCTATACCTGAAATTGAACCAGAATTAATTGCTAAGAAAGTCACCTTGATGGTTTTACAACGCGAGTGGCAAAAGGTTTGGTTTAGAAATAAAAACCAATAACAGGTGACCATGCAGAGCTGTATACACTTCTGGTTGAATCGTACAAGATATCATATCTAACTCCAAAAGAGACATTTCTGGAAACAAATGAGGCTCCTAAATAGATGGCATTATTCCAGAAAGAATAATTATTTTCATCACGGTCTCCAGGAAATTTTATGGTACTATTTCCATTGGTCTGCAACCCTTCGTATTCTGCTGATAATTGCAAAAATGGTGTTGGCCTAAAAGCACCCAGAACACTTCCACCAAATGAATTTTGACTGTATTTGGCGAAATCATCTTCTGCACTTGAATATATATAGGTAATTCCAAAACCCGTCATAAACATGGGTGACACGTTATAATAAGCTTTTGGGGCCAAC
>CBDULU010000417.1:0-1935 GCA_965368155.1 uncultured Flavobacteriaceae bacterium | reverse complement strand
ATCTAGTAGTGAAGCTACTTTTTCGCATACGGCACGTCGCTTGTTATAGGCGCTGTCTGATAAGCTGTGTTTAACATTGGTATTGATCAATAGAATTTGATATTCCTGCAGATCAATATCAAAGGCTTTGGCGCTAATGGTTCTGCAATCAAGGAGCAGGGCGGTATTTTTCTGACCGAACATACTGGCAAACTGGTCCATGATCCCGCATTTGACACCTACAAAACTGTGTTCAGCTTTTTGGGAAATAAAGATCATTTCTTCTTTGCTCAACCCGAGGCTGAACAATTCGTTCAGGCTAAATACTACCGCATTCTCTAAGGCCGCCGAAGAAGATAATCCGGCACCTTCCGGAATGTCACCACCAAAGACCAGATTGAAAGGCGCTAGCTTTTTTCCTGTATCATGTATGCCTTTAACAACACCTAAAATATAATTTCTCCAGCCACCATTTTCTAAAGGGGCAATGTTGTCGAGGGTAAACTCATAAGATTCTTTCATGTCAAGTGCAGTAACTTTGCACAGTTTTGAATCACTTCGCCCGCAAGCGGCGTAGATGCCCTTGTCAATGGCAGCAGGAAATACAAAGCCTTCATTATAGTCAGTATGTTCACCAATGATATTTAATCTACCAGGAGAAAAGACCATCACTGGTGCTTGCCCATAGCTGTTTTCATAAACATTGGCTACCTGTTGTTTGATCATATCTGAAGGAATTAAATTGTTATTACAGGTCAATAAAGGTAATCATATTTATTAAACGTACAATATACAATTAATAAATATTAGTAAAGATCAAATAGAAAATCCTGTGCGTTTTCTTCCAGCTTAATGTTATTTCTGAAGGTATATAAAAATGCTCCTTTTTTAGAACCTGTTTTGTCTTTTAAATCAGTCTTCTCCAAGATGTTCAAAGAGAGTACCTTCTTTCTGAAGTTTCTCGAATCTCTTTTCGATTGATAAATACTTTCATATAAGGCCTGTAATTGAGGAAGGGTAAAGTGATCGGGTAATAAATTAAAACCTATAGGTTTGTGACGGGCCTTCAGCCGAAGCGCTTCAATGGCGTCTTTGACCATGGTGCCATGATCGAGGATCAGTTCAGGAACCTCATTGATGTCAAACCATTTGGCATCATAATCTTCCACCGATTGTATGTCTAATTCATCAATTCTGATCAAAGAATAAAATCCAACAGAAATGACTCTTTCTACTGGGTCTCTGTCTATGGCACCGTAGGTTTTCAATTGTTCCAGGTAGATGTCTTTTACACCCGTTGATTCAAAAAGAATGCGTTTGGCTCCATCAATGATGGAAAGGTCATTCTCTAAAAATGCGCCGATCAAGGACCAACTTCCTTTAAGTGGTTCCACTTTTCTTTTAAACAAGAGTAATTTGAGGCTTTTGGAGTCAAAGCCAAAGATGGTGCAGTCAACGGCTACAAGAATTTTTTGAGGCGTATTGTATTTTAAATTGGATTTAATAAGTTTCATACCTGAATCTGGTCATGATTTTTCCTGATCAAATATAAGGATTTTAGACTAGTGATGAAGCAGCCTATCTAAATAGAATAGTCCCTGATGAATGTGCTTTTCTTTCAAGATTCCTGGTTAAGAATTAGTATCGGAAATTGTATATTTGAACTTAGACTAAAAACCAATTACTTTATGAAGTTTCGTAGCTTTTGTACCATTCTTATTTTTTGCACTTCATTTTTTCTACATAGTCAGTCCATTGACTTCTCAACGTTACAAAATCTTAAGATCCGCAATGTGGGTCCGGCAAATATGAGTGGTCGAATTACCGCCATGGATGCAGTGAGCAGTAACCCAAAAATTATCTATGTTGGAGCCGCGTCAGGGGGCGTTTGGAAGTCTGAAAACGGAGGGTCTGCCTGGATGCCTGTTTTTGATGAACAGCCTACACAAAATATTG
>CBDULU010000416.1:0-1943 GCA_965368155.1 uncultured Flavobacteriaceae bacterium | reverse complement strand
AAATTCCAGGAGAATAACGCTGTATTTGGCAGACCCAATGTCTTTGCACTAAAGGAATAGGTTTTACCATCCTGAGCCTTAATTTTATCAGCAGGTTTGGCTATGCCTAAAGTAGGTTTATACCAATCGGATACATAGGGTTTCGTGCCATTTTCATCCCACATTTTACGGTAAGTATCTCCTGGCTTTGGGTATTTGACACAACAACTTATATAGTCCTCTCGCTTTGTAAGCCGCGCATATTCGTCAATTGCGTATACTTCGGTCCCGATGACAAGTTCTACCCATGCATGTGGTCCTCCGTCAACGGTATAACCTGCTACACCTTTTGCTTGAACACCTTTAGCTCGCAGCATACTTACGTAAGCATTGGTCACATCAATACAATCACCAAATTTGCCCTGCTCATCGACCTTATCTATATAATCTTCCGGTGGTTTTACAAATTCTGCATCCTTATCATAGCGTTTTGTTAGTTCAATAAACTGTTTTTTGTTGTTTTTATCAATAAAGCCAAATGGTATCTCTCTTTTCTTCTTCAAGAGCTTTTGAAGTTTTTCATCAAATTTCTCCATATCATCCATTGGGATCAGGTCTCCATCATCATTTATTCGGAGTCGCTTAGCATAGTCTTGCACTTCTTTATTTTTGGGTTTTATCATAGTGTGAATCCAGTCCTTTCTTATGGGGTCCCAGATTAGTTGATACACCTTTTTATGTGTGCCCTTGACAATTATATATGCACCACCTACTATAAGAACAGGTATGCCAATTATATGGATCAATGTTCCAGGGAATTCTTCAGCAGTAGTAGTAAAAGAATTTTTCATTCGATCATGGTAGGCATTAATATGTACCCATTTCTGTCCGTCAAAATAAGCGAGAATTAAGTTGGATACGCCTATTTCATTTGGCAGTAATGTGGGATCATAAGAAAGGGAAAAAGTGACCGGCTTCTCAAAGCTTATTCCGTCTGGACCAATGTCATAGGCCGTTCCAATTTCTATCGCTTCTAATGTTTTTGGATCAGATGAGGATCCAAGAGGAATGTTGCCAAGGACTTTTCTTATTTCTAGGTTTATATCATTATTTACAGCATCTGGAGGAATAGACATATATAGATCGCCTTCTGAGATTTCTGCACCATCAGTTGTAATCGTTTTATTAATGAGTTCAAATGGTTCTTGAATTTTTGTTTTGGCGACCGCTTTAAGGTTAACAGTTGGCAAGGATTCCCTTTGCTCAGCAATAGTTTCCAGCGTTTCTTCACGGTTATAGTCTTCATTATCCTTACTGTCTCCAATAAAATAAAGGGCTATCATGGCTACGATCAAAAAAGCCACTAACCACAATACCAGCTTGCCCAGGGCTCTTAAGAATCCGGTTTTTTTCTTTGCAGCAGGCCGCTTCTTTTTGGCGGTCTGCCTTGTTGCAGGCTCTTTTTTAGAGCGTTCTGCCTTTGTTCCTATAATTAAGGCGGTACCGCATTCGGGACAAAAGGCCTCCTCTTTGGTAGTGGAATAATCGCAATTAGGACATTGCTTTGTTTTGGATGCTTCAGATTCCTTTGACTGCTCGATCTTTTGACCGCAGCCACCGCAAAACCGTGCATTCTCCGCAAGCTTTGCACCACAGGAAGGACAATACTGTATTTTCATATATGTAGATTTAATGATGCTTGACCTGCAGGAGTTCTTTATTATTAATCAGCCTGAAACAGTGTAATACAGCAAAAACCCTCACAGCTAAACACCTTATGCGTTTATGTAAACCCTCATTGTTTAGTACCATGAATATCAGGATTGAAACTATATGGTTTTGAGTAGATAAAAAATGACATTTATCAGATGCGGGAAGAAATATAACGAACTATTAAAATAATGGTTTTAATGCTTGAATGAGGCCTTGAAAAAGCGGGATATGTAGTAAATAAAAAGCTTATC
>CBDULU010000415.1:0-1964 GCA_965368155.1 uncultured Flavobacteriaceae bacterium | reverse complement strand
CTTAAGTGAAGGCTTCACTTAAGTGAGCCCCTCAAAACTAAAAATCTCATCCCACCAAAACCGCTTCAAAATCTGCCCAGAAATCAGTGTATGACTTGCTTACCACCTCCGCATCATCGATCTGGATGGGCACCTTTAAAGCCAATGGCGCAAAAGCCATCGCCATTCTGTGGTCATCATAGGTTTTGATCAGTATGTTTTTATTGATGGTCGATCCTGCTTTAAGATGCAAGCTCTTATCGGTTACACTAATATCCGCTCCTAACTTTTCTAATTCCTGTTGTAAGGCAATTAGTCGATCTGTTTCTTTAATTTTAAGGGTATGTAAACCTGTAAGGTCACATGCCATTCCAAGCCCAAAACAAGTTACTGCTATCGTTTGAGCCAGATCAGGAGAATCACTGAGGTCCAATTTTAGAGGAACCATCTTGATCTTTTCCTTTTCCAAAGTACTTCTATCATTTTCAAAATAGGTGCTTACCCCGAAATTCGCATAAATATGAACCAGAGAACTGTCTCCTTGTAAACTATTTTTTTTATAGGAACTAAGGCTCACTTTTCCATGTTCACTCAAAGCAACCAGGCTATAAAAATAGGATGCTGAACTCCAATCAGATTCGACTGTAACCACACTATCCTTAATTTTATTCTTTGCCTCGATCTTAATCAGATTATCTTTCCATGTATGGGCAATACCCAAGTCACTCAGTAATTCCAAAGTCATATTGATATAGGGAACCGAAGTCACCTTACCCAACAACTCAACTTCAAGGCCATTCTTTAAGCCGGGAGCCATGAGTAAAAGGGAAGAAATATACTGACTACTAACATTTCCGTGGATCTCTACCCTTGATTTATTGAGTTGAGTTCCTTTTATTCGCAAAGGCGGATAGCCTTCTTTATTCTCATAACTGATATCGGCACCCAATGATCGAAGCGCGTCAACCAATATGCTTATCGGACGATTTTGCATTCTGGAGGAACCTGTGAGGATCACTTCTCTGCCTTCCTTAACGGAAAAATAGGCAGTTAAAAACCGCATGGCTGTTCCTGCATGACTAATATCGACAACCTCCTCATTACTTTTTAGGGCCTTGGCCAGATACTTGGTGTCATCTGAATTTGATAAATTCTTTAGACTCAGGTTCGGAAATAAACTTTGTAGAATCAGCAAACGATTAGACTCACTTTTAGAACCCGAAACATTGATCTCTCCCGAAATGTTTCCTGTATGATGTGCTAGCTTCTTGATCAATTTATGCTGTTTTTTTTCGCTTTCGCTTAAAATAAAAAGTCATGATGAGGGCATAAATAACTGAACCCACCAATTTACGAATCAAATATTTTGTATTGCTTAAACCCGCCAGCGCCTCATCAAATGACATCTGGGTCAAGCCATATAAAAATTCTATAAGAATAACGATGACCAGAAAAATCCCGGCAATCACCAGAAACGTTTGTAAAAAAGACATGTCTTTAAAGCTCTTTTTCATCTATTTTAATTTTTCATTATTATGATGTCTGTCATGGTCTCTTTTGGCCTTTAGGTCCAGTTTCTTATCAAAAGAATCTTGTAGGTTAATTCCTGTTTGATTTGCCAAACAAAGTACTACAAAAAGTACATCCGCCAATTCTTCACCCAGATCTTTGTTTTTATCGCTTTCCTTTTCACTTTGTTCCCCGTAACGACGTGCAATTATTCGAGCTACTTCACCCACTTCCTCTGTGAGTTGGGCCATGTTGGTCAGTTCATTGAAATACCGCACCCCATGCTGCTTGATCCACTCATCAACCGCTAATTGAGCATTCTTTATGTCCATAACTTTTGTTTACAGCAACAAATATAGTTTTTTGATTGGAGATTGGAGATTTTAGATTTTAGATTTCAGAATGAAGATTTCAGATTTCAGATTTTTGCGCGTCCCTTATATAGTTTACCTTAAAATTCTATGATATTATATTCT
>CBDULU010000414.1:0-1977 GCA_965368155.1 uncultured Flavobacteriaceae bacterium | reverse complement strand
TCTTTTCCCATCTCTATATTCTCTCCAGGCATGACCCGATAAATATCCTCGAATCACCATCTCTACTTTAAATGGTTCAGCCAAGTGCCCAACGGCGACATTTGCATCCGGGCAGGCGATCAGCCAGTTCGGAACCAGGTCTTTGGTTGCTTCCAGCATAGTGGCAGCAATTTGATTCAATATTTGACCTTTAAACGGTATTTGACGTGGCATGATCACATCAAAGGCCGACAAACGATCACTAGCGATCATCACCAGGTATTTATCATTTATATTATATACCTCCCTTACTTTTCCTTTATATACATGCTTCTGTCCTGGAAAATTGAAATCTGTATTATTAATGGTGTTCATCTGATTAGAATTAGTCGTTTTCTTAGTCTGTTTCAATATTTTTATAGGCTCCAATAATATCCTTGACCAATTGGTGTCTGATCACATCCTTTTCATCAAGGTGAACAAAGCCAATTCCCTTAATGCCCTTTAAAGTCAATAAAGCCTCCTTCAAACCCGATATTTGTCTACGTGGTAAATCAATTTGTCCAGGATCTCCATTGACAATAAATTTGGCGTGTTTACCCATACGAGTCAAAAACATCTTCATTTGATTATGGGTTGTGTTCTGGGCTTCGTCAAGGATTACAAAAGCACTGTCCAAAGTACGCCCCCTCATAAATGCCAAAGGAGCAATCTGAATTGTTCCGTTTTCGATAAAGGATTCCAGTTTTTCATAAGGAATCATGTCTCTTAAAGCATCGTATAATGGTTGCATATAGGGATCCAGTTTTTCTTTAAGATCTCCTGGTAAAAATCCTAAATTCTCTCCAGACTCAACTGCGGGTCTTGTCAGAATGATCCTTTTAACTTCTCTTTCCTTGAGAGCTTTTACGGCAAGTGCGACAGCAGTATAGGTTTTACCCGTTCCTGCCGGACCTATCGCAAACAACATGTCATTATCTTTAATAAGATCGACCATTTTTCGCTGGTTCACAGATTGGGCCTTAATAAGTCTTCCTGAGATACCATGAACCAACACCCCGTCAGAAAGCTTTGAATTTTTGTCTTGAGTGACAGTTGACAATATCCGCTCAATGCTATTGTCGTCAAGCTTATTATATCGATGAAAATAAGTGATCAAAGAATTGAACTTTTTTTCAAACTCATCTAACATGATGGCTTCTCCATACACCCTGACTTTGTTACCTCTTGCAACAATTTTTAATTTGGGAAACGATTTTTTCACCATCTCAATATTACGATTATGAGGGCCAAAAAATTCACTCGGAGACATATTCTCCAGTTCAATAATTCTTTCGTTCAATCCTAAAATGTTTAGTTTAAAAATTAAGCCTTAAGTGCTTTTATACTATTTTTATTTCATTAGATTTGTACAACAAAAATAGCACATTTTAGCAGCAATATACCAATTGTTAAAAATATTATATTCCCCTATCAGGAATCATTAAAAAAAATATGCCAATCATAACTTTAACAACCGATTTTGGGACTAAAGATCACTTTGTTGGTGCTGTCAAAGGATCAATCTATGGTGAATTAGATGAAGTTAGGGTTGTTGATATAAGTCATGACATCACTCCTTTTAACATTACAGAAACTGCATATATTCTTAAAAATGCATACAAAAACTTTCCTGCCGGAACTATTCACATTGTAGGTGTAGATTCAGAAATCAGTCTTGAGAACAAGCCGCTTGCCATTGAAATGGATGAGCAATTTTTTATCTGTTGTGACAATGGTATTTTGTCTATGATTACCAATGAGATCAATCCTGATAAAATTGTTGAGATTACCATTCAGGAACCTGAAGATATTAAATTACCTATTCTTGGGATGTTTATAAAAGTTGCCTGTCATATTGCCAGAGGTGGCACACTTGATGTGATTGGAAAAAGAATTTCTGATATCAAAAAGATTTTTGAGATTCAGCCTCAAGTAAATGTGTAAAAGAATCAAATC
>CBDULU010000413.1:0-1984 GCA_965368155.1 uncultured Flavobacteriaceae bacterium | reverse complement strand
GCCTCTTTGACATATTCTTCATAGCGATTGATCGACTTGATCTTCGATTCAAATCCGGAAGGTAAAAGCCTTACATCATCTCCAACCCTAAAAATACCACCTGCCACTGAACCGGCATAACCTCTGTAATCATGATGATCCTCGTCCTGAGGTCTCAATACGGTTTGAACGGGAAATCTCGCATCCACCATATTGTTATCACTGGCTATATGCAATGTTTCTAAGGTATGCAATAAAGGGGCATTTTGATACCAAGGCATTTTATCCGATCTATTCACCACATTATCACCATTTAAGGCAGATAATGGGATATAGCGTACATCCTTGATCATCATTTTTCCTGACATCTCCTCGTATTGCTCGACAATATCATCAAACACTTCTTCTTTGTAATCAACAAGGTCCATTTTATTCACGCACACTATGATATGTGAAATCTGTAATAATGAAGCTATAAATGAATGCCTTTTGGTTTGCTCGATCACTCCCTTTCTGGCATCGATAAGCACCAAAGCAACATTCGCTGTAGAAGCGCCAGTCACCATATTCCTGGTATACTGAACGTGACCTGGTGTATCCGCGATAATAAATTTACGCTTTGGTGTTGTAAAATACCTATAGGCTACGTCAATCGTTATACCCTGCTCTCTTTCATCCCTTAATCCATCCGTAAAAAGTGCCAGATCAACCGTTTTAAATCCTTTGCGCTTACTTGTTTTTTCAACAGATGCGATCTGATCTTCAAAAATAGATTTTGAATCATAAAGCAATCTTCCTATTAGTGTACTTTTCCCATCATCAACACTACCTGCTGTTGTAAATCTTAACAATTGGTTCTTATCAATACTCATAATACTTTTTCTTTTGCTTTATATTAAAAATAACCTTGTTTTTTTCTATCTTCCATCGAGGATTCCGAACGTTTATCATCGGCTCTATTACCTCTTTCAGTCTCTCTCATCGCAGCCACTTCTTCCACGATCTTTTCCAAGGTATCGGCTTCACTTTCAATACCACCTGTAATGGTAATATCTCCAAGGGTTCTAAACCTCACCTTTTTAGTAACCACTTCTTCTTTATCATGCATGATCAAATATTCAGAAACTGGAATCCAACTACCATTTCTCCAAACAACTTTTCTGTCATGAGCAAAATACAAAGAAGGAATCTCAATGCTTTCTCTGGTGATATAATTCCAAACATCCATCTCTGTCCAATTACTGATCGGAAAAGCCCTGAAATGCTCTCCTTGTCTCATTCGACCATTAAAGATATTCCATAATTCAGGACGTTGATTTTTAGGCGTCCATTGTCCAAAATCATCTCTGTGTGAAAAGAACCTTTCCTTGGCTCTTGCCTTTTCCTCATCTCTTCTTCCCCCGCCAATGGCACAGTCTACCTGGTTACTTTCAATGGCATCCAGTAATGTTGTGATTTGTAATTCGTTTCTGGTGGCGTTCTTGCCCTGTTCCTCAACAACTCTATTGGTATCAATAGCTTCTTGCACCGAACCAACCAATAAAGTCGCCCCTAATTTGCTAATAAGATCGTCTCTGAATTGAATTGTTTCAGGAAAATTATGACCTGTATCAATGTGCATGAGTGGAAACGGGACCTTGGCCGGATAAAAAGCTTTTTTGGCCAGATGCGCCAACACAATGGAGTCTTTTCCTCCTGAAAATAAGATCACAGGATTTTGAAATTGAGCGTAAACTTCACGCAGCACAAATACTGCCTCTGCCTCTAATTCATCTAAATAATTTAAAAAATACTTTGTCATATTTTTAATTTTAGTTTTATCTTATCATATATTTTTTCAACACATTCCTCTATTGATAATCCGTCTGTTACAATTTCAACATCAGGAGCATCTGGTGCCTCATAGGGAGCGTTCACTCCTGTAAAATCTTTAATTTCACCCGCCCTGGCCTTTTTATACAAGCCTTTAACGTCTCTCCTTTCACATTCCTCCAAAGAGGTATTT
>CBDULU010000412.1:0-1985 GCA_965368155.1 uncultured Flavobacteriaceae bacterium | reverse complement strand
GGAAGTAGAATTTACGCTGAAGACCAATAGAATGGACGAAGCATATGAGGGCTACTACAAAAAGGCCAATGAAAATTACACTAAAGTTCCTGATGTAAAGAATATGCCTGGAATGGATGCGATCTCCCTTTTAGAGAACATGGGCTTTAAAGTGAATTTTGAAGGTATAGGAAAAGTTAAATACCAGTCAATCAAGGCTGTATCGGCCTTGAAAAAAGGAGACATCATCAAATTAGAATTGTCTTGAGTTGAAAAAATTAAAAGACATATTATACGGAGTATCAGTTGAATCGGTAAAAGGTTCGACGAATATTGATGTTAAAACAGTTGAGTTTGATTCCAGGAAAATTACTTCCGGATCTTTGTTTGTAGCTCAAAAAGGGCTCATTGTTGATGGTCATACTTTTATATCTGGGGCAATTTTGGATGGTGCTATAACTATAGTTTGTGAAGATTTCCCAAGCGAAACACCAGAGGGTGTCACATTTGTTCAAGTAGTTGATGCCAATGAAGCTTTGGCTATTCTTGCTTCGAATTTTTATGACAATCCTTCTGAAGAACTGACCTTGGTGGGTGTGACAGGCACCAATGGAAAAACCACCATTGCAACCTTGCTTGCCGATCAATTTCAAAAAGCCGGATACAAAAGCGGGTTAATCTCAACCATTAAGATTCTAGTTGGTCAAGAAGAAATTCCGGCAACGCATACGACTCCGGATTCCCTTACGATCAATAAAGTGTTAAGAGAGATGGTAAACCAGGAGGTAAGTCATTGTTTTATGGAAGTGAGTTCTCATGGAATTCATCAAAAGCGTACTTCAGGATTGGTTTTTAAAGGGGGGATATTTACAAATCTTACCCATGATCACTTAGATTATCATAAAACTTTTGCGGAATACAGGGATGTTAAAAAATCATTTTTTGATTGTTTGCCATCCACAGCTTTTGTCCTTGTCAACCTTGATGACAAGAATGGAAATGTGATGCTTCAGAATACCAAAGCCAAAAAATATAGTTATGCCCTTAAAACGGAAGCTGATTATAAGGCCAGAATTATAGAGAACCAGTTCAATGGATTGTTGCTGAATATAAATGGTCAAGAAGTATGGACCAAGCTTATAGGTTCGTTTAATGCATATAATCTATTAGCGATTTATGCCACATCTGATTTGCTTGGAATTGAAAAATATGAGAACCTTAGGATCCTAAGTGAGCTTGACAATGTATCAGGACGATTTCAGCATGCGGTATCCAAAGGCGGTGTAAATGCGATCATTGATTATGCACATACTCCGGATGCCTTAAAAAATGTTTTGGAAACCATCAATTCGATCAGGACTTATAATGAGCAAGTCATCACTGTGGTGGGTTGCGGAGGAGATAGGGACCGGACCAAGCGACCTAAAATGGGAAATATCGCTTCAAGCCTCAGTAATCAGGTGGTTTTTACTTCAGATAATCCAAGAAGTGAGGATCCTGAGCAGATCATTAAAGAAGTCGAAGCAGGGGTTCGTCCGGAAAATTACAAAAAAACCATATCAATAATTGATAGAAAGCAGGCTATTAAAACAGCTTGCAAACTTGCTCAAGAGGGAGATATCATCCTTGTTGCAGGAAAAGGTCATGAAACCTATCAGATCATTGGAGATCAGAAGACTGGATTTGATGATTTTGAAATTACAAATCAAATACTAACTGAACTGAACAAATAAAAATCGAGAATGCTGTATTATTTATTTGAATTCTTAGACCAAAATACAAACCTTCCTGGTACAGGGTTATTTCAATATATCTCGGTCAGATCGGCATTGGCCTTTGCATTCTCTTTATTGATATCTACGATTTATGGTCGCAAGATCATTGACAAGCTGAGAAATCTTCAGGTTGGAGAATCTGTGAGAGATCTTGGACTTGAAGGTCAGATTCAAAAGCAAGGAACTCCTACGATGGGTGGATTGATCATTATTCTGGCCACATTGATTCCT
>CBDULU010000411.1:0-1987 GCA_965368155.1 uncultured Flavobacteriaceae bacterium | reverse complement strand
ATCCACTAAGAGCCGGTCTTGATCACCCTTTTATACATACTTTCATATTTTGGTAATATGGTTTCAATAGAAAACTGATGAGCCGAATCAAAAGCCTGCTGTTTGAACTTTTCAAGACGTGCGTCATCACTCAGCAAATAGATCGCGTTTTTTGCCATGTCGTCAACGTCTCCAACATTACTTAAAAAACCGGTTACACCATGAAAGTTAACCTCGGGAAGTCCGCCTGTATTACTCGAAATAACCGGTGTATGACCGGCCATAGCCTCTAAAGCAGCCAAGCCAAAACTTTCTGTTTCCGAAGGTAGCAGGAACAAATCAGTCAAACATAGAATCTTTCTGATTTCATCACTTTTTCCGAGAAAAATAATCTTATCATTAATCCCTAATTCTTTGGCCAACAGATCTGCTTTTTCTTTATCCGGGCCATCACCTACAAGTACTAATTTAGAAGGGATCTTTTGTTGTACTTTATGAAATATTCTAATCACATCCAATACCCTTTTTACCGGTCTGAGATTACTCACATGAGCCAATATTTTTTCATTGGAATCGGCTAAGGTTTCGCGCATGCAATCTTCCGCTTTCCAGGTCACTTGTTTTTCAAAATCAATAAAATTATAAATAACCTCAATATTCTTTTTGATATTGAACAATCGCAGGGTATCCTCTTTTAAACTATTCGAAACGGTGGTTACAGCGTCTGAATGATTGATGCTAAATTCCACTGCTGGTTTATAAACAGGGTGGCTGCCAACCAAAGTAATATCGGTACCATGCAAAGTAGTAACAATTGGAATATCTATTCCAAAATCCTTTAACATCTGTTTGGCCATATATGCCGCATAGGCATGAGGAATCGCATAATGCACATGTAAAACATCCAGATTGTACTTCTGAACTGACTCTACCAACTTACTGGACAATGCCAGGTTGTAAGGCTGGTAATGAAATAAGGGATAGCTCTCTACAAATACCTCATGGAAATGAAGGTTATGCGTTAAAAAATTCAATTTTACGGGTTGATGGGAGGTCACAAAATGTACCTGATGCCCCTTCTGAGCCAATGCAATACCCAATTCTGTTGCCACTACTCCACTACCTCCGTAGGTCGGATAACAAACTATTCCTATATTCATATGTTGTACCTTTTGCTTTAACAGACGAAAACTTACTTTTTTCTTACTTCTCGTCCTCTTTTTTGATTACAATAGTTTATCTAGACACAAAAAATCAAGCCTTGATGTCACTTCTTGCATTACAAGAATAATTGTAAATTCGCAACTGTAAAAATATGCTTTTAAATGGACTTTGACTATTTTTTATCATTGATTTCACGGATGGAGAACGCTCATTTGGGAGGTAACTTATCTCATGCCAAGATGATTCCTAAAGAGCGAAAATTAATGAATATAGATGATCTTAAAACAGCAAACCCAAGAATGGCAGCTGTGTTGGCTTTGTTTTACCCGGATAAAAATAACTTGACGAATTTTTTATTGATTCTAAGAGCGAATTATGATGGTACCCACTCTTCGCAAATAAGTTTTCCTGGCGGAAAATATGAAAAGCACGATGGGAATTTGCAGATAACAGCCCTGAGGGAAACTTATGAAGAAGTTGGTATCAGCATGAACCATATCAGAATCATGAAAAAATTGACAGACACATTTATTCCTCCAAGCAATTTTCTGGTAAGCCCTTTTTTTGGATTTACAAATAAAAGGCCTGAATTTGTAACCAACCATGAAGTTGAGGAGATTATTGAAGTTCAATTAACAGATCTTCTGAATGATGATTTGGTGACTTATAAGAATATGTCGACTAGTTATATGGAAAATATTGAAGTTCCTTGTTACAACTTCAATAACTTGACAGTTTGGGGAGCAACTGCGATGATGTTGAGTGAAATTAAAGACCTAATCAAAGAGAATCTACATTAATTTTTTTAAGTTTGTTGCGCAAATAGTTAAGAATGGCATTATTT
>CBDULU010000410.1:0-1998 GCA_965368155.1 uncultured Flavobacteriaceae bacterium | reverse complement strand
ATGCTTCCATTGATGTTTTTACTACCAGACCAGATACTATTTTTGGGGTGTCATTTATGACGCTGGCACCTGAACATGAGTTGGTATCAAAAATCACAACTTCGGAACAGAAGTTAGCGGTGGAAGCCTATGTTCTATCGACAGCAAAGAGAAGTGAAAGAGACAGAATGGCCGATGTAAAAACCATTTCGGGTGTATTTACTGGAGCCTATGCGATGCATCCATTTAGCGGAGAAAAGATTCCTGTATGGATAGGAGATTATGTGTTGGCAAGTTATGGAACCGGAGCGGTGATGGCAGTTCCTTGCGGAGACCAAAGAGATTATGATTTTGCCAAATATTTTGATTTGGAAATACCGAATATTTTTGAAAATATTGATATTTCGGAGGAGGCATGTGAAGATAAAAATGCCGTCATATCAAATTCAGGTTTTATAAGTGGCCTAAGTGCTAAGGAAGCGATCAGAAAGGTGATCGAGGAGTTGGAAAAAAAGCAAATTGGAGAAGGAAAGATCAATTACAGGTTAAGAGATGCAGTTTTCTCAAGACAGCGGTATTGGGGAGAACCCTTTCCTGTCTATTATGTCAATGGCCTGCCTAAAATGATCGATAAAAAATATTTACCGGTTACCTTACCTGAGGTTGAAAAATACCTTCCTACTGAAGATGGAAAACCTCCCTTAGGAAATGCAACTGTATGGGCTTGGGATACAAAAACGAATAAAATCGTTTCAAATGAATTGATCGATGAAAAGACAGTTTTTCCTTTAGAACTGAATACAATGCCGGGATGGGCTGGTAGTTCCTGGTATTTTAACCGATATATGGATGCAACAAACAAAGATGTTTTTTGCAGCAAAGAGGCGCAGAATTATTGGAAAGATGTTGATTTATATATTGGTGGAAGTGAACATGCAACAGGGCATTTGTTATATTCCAGATTTTGGCAAAAATTTCTTTACGATAAGGGATTGGTCCCTGTTGATGAATATGCAAAGAAACTGATCAACCAGGGAATGATACTTGGGACTTCTGCTTTTGTCTATAGGAAGGAAGGAGAAAACACCTTTATCTCAAAGGGATTGATCAAGGATGAAAAGGTCCAGCCTCTTCATGTGGATGTGTCGCTGGTCAATGCATCAAATGAACTTGATATGGAAGGTTTTAAAAACCATGCCTTTAACAAGGAATTGAAGGACGCTTCATTTGTATTGGAAGACGGCAAGTATATCGTGGGGCGTGAAGTTGAAAAAATGTCCAAATCCAAATACAATGTTGTTAATCCTGATGATATCTGTCGAGATTATGGGGCAGATACCTTGAGAATGTATGAAATGTTTTTAGGCCCTCTTGAACAGGCCAAGCCATGGAATACAGCAGGGATTACCGGCGTTCACGGATTTTTAAAACGCCTTTGGAAATTATTTCACATGTCTGAAGGGTTTGCTGTAAGTGGAGATCCGGCGACAGCCGAGGAGTTGAAAGTTTTACATAAGACCATAAAAAAAGTTGATGAGGATATTGCTAACTTTTCCTTTAATACCTCAGTCAGTTCTTTTATGATCGCAGTGAATGAACTAACGGCCCTTAAATGTTCCAAACGAAGTATTTTGGAACCGTTGGTTGTTTTGATCTCACCCTATGCACCGCATATTGCTGAAGAGTTATGGAACAAATTAGGGCATAAAGGGTCAGTTTCTACTGCTGATTACCCCGTATTTGATCCTAAATATTTAGTAGAAAGCACTAAAACATATCCAATTTCATTTAACGGAAAAATGAGGTTTACAAAAGAATTGTCATTAGATCTTGACAAGGCGGCGATTGAAAAAGCTGTCATGGAAGATGAAAGAACTCTGCAACAATTGGGAGGTAGAAGTCCAAAAAAGGTAATAGTGGTTCCAGGGAAGATCGTTAATATCGTTGGTTAATGGACTTTAATATAGAATTTATAGGTATCGTTGCTGCCGTATTGACAACTTCAGGGTTTGCGCCTCA
>CBDULU010000409.1:0-2006 GCA_965368155.1 uncultured Flavobacteriaceae bacterium | reverse complement strand
TCACCGGCAATTTGATGCGTAACAAACTCATCATAAGGCATGTTTTGTTGGAAAGCCTGTATGAGCCAATCACGATATGGCCAGGAGGTGCGATAGCCATCGAAAGATACCCCGTGAGAATCTGAATAGCGAGCCACATCCATCCATTCCTGGGTCATTCTTTCAGCATGAGCATTGCTTAGTAAAAGCCGATCAACAACCTTTTCATAAGCATTTTCTGCATCATCTTGTATGAATTTGTCTATTTCTTCAAGGGAAGGAGGTAAACCTGTCAGGTCCATGGTGACTCTCTTAATCAAGTGTTCTTTCGAAGCTTCACTAGATGGCTCTAATCCAAGTTGAAGCAAATTATCCTGAACAAAATGATCAATTTCATTGTTACGTGTCCAATTGTTCTCAATATCCGGCGCTTGCTTTTTTTCTATGGGAAGAAAGGACCAATGTTCTTTCCATTTTGAACCTTGATCGAGCCATTTGGCAATTAATGCAATTTCCCTATCGCTAACAGTAAGTTCAGATTCAGGAGGAGGCATCATCAAGTCGGGATCACTACTGAGCAATCTCTGAATAACTTCACTCTTGTTAATACTTCCTTTTACAAAAGCGTGGTTCCCGGATTCTAATTTTTTAAACGCCTCTTCTTCGATGTCAAGTCTCAGTCCTGCTTTTCTTGTCTGCGCATCCGGACCATGACAGTTATAACAGCGATCTGAAAGAATAGGTTTGATATGAAAATTATAGTCAACATATTCAGGTAGCGACTCATAGGCTAGTTCAACCTCTTTGGGAAGAGACTTAGAACAACTTATGCTCATCAGCAAAAGCAGTATCAAGGCATTGATTGAACAAAACCTTAGCATAGAAAATGACACGAAAAAAGATCGAAGTTTCAAGATATTGATTGTCTGATTGTTACCAAGATATGACTTTTTTATGAAAAAAAATAAATACTATTCCTGGCAGATCAATATTTTATTATTCACTACATGTTTTTTCACCCTCAAGAGTTCTTTTATGTCATATATTAAACAATCGGTTATTTGGATCTAGATTCCATGTCTAAGATGCACAGATAAACTTGCACAAAATTGCTCCATAAAAAATGTAGGCTCTTACAATTCCTTATGTAGTAAAGATTTGTTAAATTGTGTGTTTTTCGACATAACGCTAAATATCAGTCCCTCATATCAGCAAGGATTGAATAGTAAATGAATAAAACATTAACCTCATCTTACTCCCTATGAACAAAACTTCTCAAGACCAAATTTCCAAACATTTTTTAATTCTTCTATTGTCAATTATGTGTTATGCAACAGCATTTGCACAAGGTTTTAACGGCTATTACAGATATCCTGACGTCCATAAAAATACCGTTGTTTTTGCAGCTGAAGGTGATATCTGGAAAGTTTCTCTTTCAGGAGGAATGGCACAAAGACTAACGACACATCATGAGGAAGAATTGTTTCCTTCTATCTCTCCTGATGGAAAGACAATCGCATTTTCTGCAAGCTATGAAGGACCCATTGAGGTCTATACAATGGCTATTGAAGGCGGTTTACCTT
Source organism: uncultured Flavobacteriaceae bacterium (assembly GCA_965368155.1). Taxonomy (GTDB): domain Bacteria; phylum Bacteroidota; class Bacteroidia; order Flavobacteriales; family Flavobacteriaceae; genus Lutimonas. Next base: position 444 of record CBDULU010000409.1, on the reverse strand, counting down.
TAAGGTGGACTTATGAAAGAGATGCGTCGGTGACCAATGGCTGGACTCCTGATGGAAAAGTAATATATCATACCCGGGCTTACTCAAAAGTTCCAGATAATCAACTCGTAACGATTGATATGGAATCTAAACAAAAAACGAGAATTCCATTATCTCAAGCGAGTGAAGCTAGTTTTGATAGCTCTGGAAATACGGTTTTTTTCGTTAGGCCAGCAGATCATCGCAACGTAACAAAAAGATATCAGGGCGGTACTGCCAGGCAGGTATGGAAATTTACAGAGGGCACTGAAGAAGCTGTTAGATTAACCAATGACCATCTTGGAGAAAGTCATCACCCTATGTGGTTTGAAGGAAGGGTTTATTTTATTACAGACAGGGATGGTACCATGAATATCTGGTCAATGAATGAAACTGGTGAAGATTTAAAACAACATACAAAGCACT
>CBDULU010000408.1:0-2017 GCA_965368155.1 uncultured Flavobacteriaceae bacterium | reverse complement strand
ATCATATGGAGAATATTTCACTCGGACAATCTACGATCATTTAGTTATCTTTATGACCGCAATCGCATCCCGTGATCTGCGAATCAATTGGAAAAATCATAGGTATGGAATTCACCGAAGCGGTCAATAGGAGAAGATCGGTCAGAAAATATGACCCTGACAAACCCATTGATACGGATAAGGTTAAACAGTGTTTAGAACTGGCAACTCTTGCCCCAAACAGCAGCAATATGCAGTTATGGGAATTTCACCATATCACATCCAAGGCAATATTGAAGAAGATGTCTAAATTTTGCTTTGATCAAAATGCTGCGAAAACTGCTCAGCAAATGGTAGTCATCGTTGTAAGAAAGGATTTATGGAGGATAAGAGCAAAAGCCCATGTGAAGTACCTCAAGGAAGTTTTTGGAGACAAGCCTAAAAAAGAACAATCCAAAAGAGCCAAGTTTGCTTTTACCTATTATAAAACCCTTGTTCCGGTTTCTTATGCTGATTTTTTGGGGATATTTGGCTATATCAAATATGGCATCTACTGGTTAATCGGGCTCTTTAGACCTATTTTCAGGCAAGCTAGAAAAAGTGATATGAGAATTGTCGCGCATAAAAGTGCCGGATTGGCGGCACAGACCTTTATGCTGGCCATGTCTGATATCAACTATGACACCTGCCCAATGGAAGGTATTGACTCGCTTCGGATAAAAAAATTACTAAAACTCCCTTACGGAGCAGAAATCAATATGGTTATAAGTTGTGGAGTCAGATTACCGGAAGGTGTGTATGGAGAAAGATTCCGAATTCCGTTTGAGGAAGTTTATAAAGTGCTTTAAACAAAAATACAGATGTAATCAAGTCAGTTTTCTTACGTCTTTAGAGGAACTTACTTGAAATTTAATTCAGTGCCATGTCAATAGATAAGATCATACAAAGTATCAGAAATAACAAACAGAATCATCTGGTTGATTTTAGGCTAAAATCGAAAACGGAAGATTTTTGCAATGATTTGTTTCATATTTTATTCGATTCCAAAATTTCAGTATCGGAGAATATCAATGCACTGGCAGATTCCTTTCAAGACATCTCGAAAATGCTTGACGAACCCAAAGGGCTTAGTTTTGAATTGATCTGGAAAAAATTCATGGTCAATCTCCCAGATCTTTTACAACAACTGAATCAGGATGCCAAATGCATCTATCTTCACGATCCCGCAGCTAAAAGTGTAGAAGAAGTTATTCTCGCCTATCCAGGCTTTTTTGCTATAGCTGTATACAGATTGAGTCGAGAGTTTCATTTACAAAGAATGCCTTTGGTGCCAAGAATGATGAGTGAATATGCCCACAGACTAACAGGTATCGATATCCATCCCGGAGCGAGCATTGGCTCTCCTTTTTTTATCGATCACGGAACAGGAGTTGTGATTGGTGAAAGTACGATCATTAAAAATAAAGTCAAGATCTACCAAGGGGTAACACTTGGTGCGCTGCAGGTCTCCAAAGATATGAAAGATCAGAAAAGGCATCCTACAGTTGAAGACAATGTGACCATATATGCCGGTTCTACGATCTTGGGCGGCGATACAATCATAGGCAAAAACAGTACCATAGGGGGAAATGTCTGGCTCACTAAATCAGTACCTGAAAATTCTATTGTATACCAGATAACCGATACCAAACTTAAAACTAAAACCAATCATGCAGATAAGTAGTATTCTGGACCTTATAGGAAATACTCCTCTTGTTGAATCAAGGGGCCTGATCAAAAATAACAATGTCAGGTTACTATTCAAGATGGAGGGAAATAATCCAGGTGGCAGCGTCAAAGACAGGCCTGCTTATAATATGATCAGATCTGCTCTGGAAAGGAAAGAAATTAACCAGCAGAGCCGTCTTATTGAAGCTACCAGTGGAAACACAGGAATAGCCCTGGCCATGATTGCAGGGGTCTACAAACTTGATATAGAATTAGTGATGCCTGAAAATTCTACAAAGGAAAGGGTTCAAACCATGAGAGCCTATGGGGC
>CBDULU010000407.1:0-2031 GCA_965368155.1 uncultured Flavobacteriaceae bacterium | reverse complement strand
CAATCAAAATAAAGGATTACTTTTGCACTTCCAAAAAAACACATATGCAATCAATAAGAAATGTAGCAATAATTGCCCACGTTGACCACGGTAAGACCACCTTAGTTGATAAGATCATTGATCAAGCCAAAATTCTTGATGAAAGAAAGGTACGTACTGACCTTCTTTTGGACAGTAATGATCTTGAAAGGGAAAGAGGAATTACCATTTTATCGAAAAATGTTTCGGTAACTTATAAAGGTGTCAAGATCAATGTTATCGATACTCCTGGTCACGCCGATTTTGGTGGTGAAGTTGAAAGGGTTTTGAAGATGGCCGATGGCGTATTGCTTTTAGTGGATGCTTTTGAGGGACCGATGCCTCAAACAAGATTTGTTTTGAGCAAGGCACTTGAGTTGGGTTTGATGCCCATTGTTGTGGTCAATAAAGTGGACAAAGAAAACTGTACACCTGATTTGGTTCATGAGAAAGTTTTTGATTTGATGTTTGCCTTGGATGCCACAGAAGATCAATTGGAATTCAATACGATTTATGGTTCTGCCAAAAATGGATGGATGAATACCACCTGGGAGGAAGAAACTGACAATATTATTCCATTATTGGATGCGATTATAGAAAATATTCCGGAGGCCCCTTATAGAGAAGGAACTCCTCAAATGCAAATCACTTCACTTGACTTTTCGGCCTTTACAGGAAGAATTGCTATCGGAAGGGTTTTTAGAGGTGATCTGGAAGAAGGTAAGGACTATATGCTTTGTAAAGCGGATGGTTCGGCTAAGAAAGTAAGAATAAAAGAACTGCACACTTTTGAAGGACTTGGCAGAGCCAAGACTGACAAGGTGAGAAGTGGTGATATTTGTGCGATCACAGGGCTGGAAGGTTTCGACATTGGTGATACCATCGCTGATTTGGAAAATCCGGAAGCTTTGCCAAGAATAGAAGTAGACAAACCAACCATGAGTATGTTGTTTACCATTAATAATTCACCATTTTTCGGTAAAGAAGGTAAATATGTAACGTCCCGTCATCTTAGAGACAGATTGTTCAAGGAAACGGAAAAAAACTTGGCGCTAAGGGTTGAGGAGACCAGCAGTGAAGATAAGTTTGTCGTTTTTGGAAGGGGTATATTACACCTTTCTGTGCTTATCGAAACGATGCGAAGAGAAGGTTATGAACTTCAGGTAGGAAGACCACAGGTGATCATCAAAGAAATTGACGGAGTTAAAAGTGAACCATTTGAAACTTTAGTCATTGATGTTCCTGAAGCCTTAGCAAGTAAGGCCGTTAATTTGGTGACTATCAGAAAAGGGGATCTTCATGTTATGGAGCCCAAAGGAGATTTACAACATCTTGAATTTGATATCCCTTCCAGAGGGCTGATCGGATTAAGAAATAAAATTTTGACTGCAACTCAAGGCGAGGCCATCATCAATCACAGGTTAAGAGGTTATGACGCTTTTAAAGGAGAGTTTAGCGAAGTAAATAATGGTGCTATTGTATCTTCTGAGCCAGGAAAAGCTACAGCTTATGCCATTGACAGACTGCAGGACAGAGGTAAGTTCTTTATTGATCCAAATGATGAGATTTATAAAGGGCAGGTAGTTGGAGAAAACAGCCGTCAAGAAGATATGGGTGTAAACCTGATCAAAGGAAAAAAATTGACCAACGTTCGGAAATCAGGAACTGATGAAAGCGCGAAGATTTTTCCTAAAGTAGATTTTTCTCTAGAAGAATGTATGGAATATATCAGAGATGATGAATACCTTGAGATCACGCCACTTAGTCTTAGAATGAGAAAAATCGAATTCAAATAATCTAGAGTTGTGATCTGATTTTAAAGCGACAAAAGTCAATTAATAATTTGTTAAAAATTATATGGGCCTTGTCTAAAAATATTTTAAAATTGTAAATTGCTCAGCAAAATGATGAAAATGAAATTGAAATATATATTCCTGTTGATCCTTGGAATTGGGATTTTTTCATGTAGTGATGATGATGATCCAAAAGAAGAGCCCCATGATCCGGTGGCAC
>CBDULU010000406.1:0-2042 GCA_965368155.1 uncultured Flavobacteriaceae bacterium | reverse complement strand
TGCGCCACACATGCCATGGGCCAGATGCCCTTAGAAATTTCTTTATTTGATCATCTTGGAAATTTAACTGATGTCAGACGAAGAAGCTAAAGATATACTGATCATCGGGATTGGTAATTCAGGTCGGAGTGACGACGGTCTGGGCTGGTTAATGCTTGACGAAATAAAGAAGAAATTTATTCATGTAGACTTACTTTATAGGTATCAGTTGCAAATAGAAGATGCCGAACTGCTCTCTCATTATCCAACCGTGATTTTTGTTGATGCCACCAAAGAAAATACCAAAAATGGTTTCTTTTTCAAACCATGTCATCCCAATAATGGCCTCGGACTCACTTCTCACATGCTTGAACCTGAGACAATACTTTGGTTGGAAAACCAATTGTATGAGACGAAGCCCGCTACTTTTGTTTTGGGGATTGAAGGAAAAAAATGGGGTCTATCTCTTGAACCCAGCGAAATAGGTTTGTCAAACTTGAGGACGGCCAGAGATTTTCTTGAAGAAAATATAAACCTCATCCTGGCGCGAAAAACACCTTGTATATTGTAATAAAGCAAACCTGATGAAAATCATATGCTTAAACATTTGAAACTCCTATATTTGAATAAATTCAAAATTTAATTTCTATGTGTGGTACTTGCGGATGTGGAAGTCCTGACGGACATATTTCCATTCAAAAACCAGGGGCGGTTCCTCATAATCACCAACATCATCATGATCATAGTCATGGTGAGCATACGCATGAGCACTCTCATCATGATCATGGCCATTCTCACACGCATGATCATTCACATGATCATACACATGGTCATACACATGAACCTGTCAAGAAGACTGTAATTGAAGTGCAACAAAATATCTTGCAACACAATGATCTTATGGCTGCCAGAAACCGGGGTTATTTCGAAGCAAAAAATCTTTTTGTCATGAACCTGGTCAGCTCTCCCGGATCAGGGAAGACCAGTATATTGGAAAAGACCCTTAAAGATCTTAAAAAGGAAATTTCTTTTGCAGTGATTGAAGGCGATCAGCAAACCATGCAGGATGCGAACCGAATCGATGCGCTCGACATTCCCGTGATTCAAATTAATACGGGCAAGGGTTGCCACCTGGAAAGCGATATGGTATATGATGCCGTAAAACAGCTCGATCCAAAAGCCGATTCGATCCTGATGATCGAAAACGTTGGTAATCTGGTATGCCCTTCGATGTTTGATCTTGGTGAAAGCAAAAGGGTGGTTATCATCAGTACCACAGAAGGTGAAGACAAACCTTTGAAATATCCCGACATGTTCCATAGTTCTGATATTTGTATCATCAATAAAATTGACCTCTTGCCTTATCTTGATTTTGATCTGGAAAAGCTTAGATCATATGCGCTTCAAATCAATCCGAAATTGACATTTTTTGAAGTGTCCGCTACAACGGGAGAGGGAATGGACAAATGGTATAGCTGGTTAAAAAAAGAAAGAAAATAATTATAGTTAAAAAAAACAGACAAAATGTGCCTTTCTATTCCGGGAAAACTTATCGCGATCACCAAGGAACTTGATGAAATATTCAGAGTGGGTAAAGTCTCCTTTGATGGTATCATTAAAGAAGTCAGCCTGACGCTGGTACCGGAGGCAAAGATCGGTGATTATGTCATGGTACACGTTGGTGCAGCGATCAGCCTTGTTGATGAAGAGGAAGCTAAAAAAACCTTTGATCTTCTCAAACAGTTAGGGGAATTACATGATCTGGATGATCCGCAAATTAATTAAGAACAAAAAAAGCTCCTCAAAAGGAGCTTTTTTTGTTCTTAAATGCCTTTATTCTTCAGCTATTTTTTCAACTGGAGTATCCGTTGTTCCCTCTGCGACCCAGTTCGAGTATATCTGATACATCAGGGCAAGGACCACTGGACCTATAAATAAGCCAAGAATTCCTTGTAACATCATACCTCCAAGTGCGCCGATCAAAATGACCAACATGGGTGTTTCCAATCCTTTACCCAAAAGCATAGGTTTTAAGAAATTATCTGATGCCCCAACCAGAATTG
>CBDULU010000405.1:0-2056 GCA_965368155.1 uncultured Flavobacteriaceae bacterium | reverse complement strand
TTCCTGATGCGGTCATGAAAAGGACCATGGATCGTCCTATCCCTACAGGAAGAATATCAGTAAATCTAGCCATGCTGATTGCAGTGACACTAACAATAGCAGGCTTGGTCATACTCTATAGTATCAATGAAAAGACCGCATTATTTGGGGCAATCTCCATATTTTTATATACCAGTGCTTATACTCCGCTAAAACCGGTAACTCCATTGTCTGTATTTGTCGGGGCGATTCCTGGAGCCATTCCCTTTATGTTGGGTTGGGTAGCAGCAACAGGACAATTTGGAATAGAGCCCGGTATGCTATTTATGATACAGTTCTTTTGGCAATTCCCACATTTTTGGGCCATAGGCTGGCTTCAATTTGATGAATATAAAAAAGCGGGTTTCAATTTGATGCCAACAGGAGAAAAGAACAAGAAAGCGTCAAAACTGATCATCATCTACACGATATTTATGTTGATTGTTTCGATCTTTCCAGTTTTTAGATTAACAGGAAGCTTGTATTTGTTGCCAGGGTCAGCAGTGATTATATTTGCTTTGGGATTGGTAATGCTGTATTACGGAGTAAAACTCCATAAAGAGCAATCGAACATAATGGCAAGGAAGCTAATGCTTTCAAGTGTTTTATATATAACTTTGATCCAGATCATATTTGTGATCGATAAATTTTTACACTAATCAGCATGGAACAAATTAAGAAAGAGAAGACATTCAAACAAATGTTGTGGATATCGATGATCAGTATGACCATGATGTTTGCGGGCCTCACCAGTGCCTATGTAGTGAGCAGGGCCAGAGAAGATTGGGTTAGTTTTGACTTGCCAAGTGCTTTTTACATCAGCACGCTTTTTATTATTGCTAGTAGCTTGAGTTTTTATATAGCGAAAAGAACACTATTGGCAGGTGACCAGGGTAAAACTACATCTTTGTTGGCATTGACACTACTATTAGGGATAGGTTTTGTTTTCTATCAATTCAATGGCTTTAATCAACTTATTGAGGCTGGTTTATACACTACCGGTAAACAAAGTAATGTAGCTTCCTCTTTTCTTTATGTCATCACTGGAGCACATCTGCTTCACATTTTTGCCGGGCTAATTGTATTGGTCAGGGTATTATATAGAAACATGACAGGGAAATATTCAGTTTCGAGTCATCTGGGCTTTTCTTTAGGGTCTATTTTCTGGCATTTTGTGGATGCTTTATGGATTTACCTTTTTATCTTTTTCTATTTTATCCGTTAAACCCAACATTTTTGCCTTATTAATTCGATTTATCAATAATTTTTATATTTTTGCTGCTCCAGATAAAACATGATAAAAATCAGTTTTACTGCATAAAAAAGATCAATTAAATTAAACTTTTTATATGGAGGCAATTGTTGCTGATTCCCCAAAGGGTGGAGCTTGGAGCGGAGGAGGAAGTCAACCTTTCGGTTCGAGTTATGGTAAAATGATGATGTGGTTCTTTATCATGTCTGATGCCCTTACGTTTTCCGGTTTTTTAGGAGCATATGGTTTAATACGTTTCAAATTCCTTGATTCTTGGCCAATTGCAGACGAGGTATTTACGCATATTCCATTTGTGCATGGAGATTATCCTATGTACTATGTGGCTTTTATGACCTTTATCCTGATCTTTTCTTCTGTGACTATGGTATTGGCTGTTGATGCCGGTAAACATATGCAGAAAGGGAAAGTTATCGTCTATATGGGGCTTACCATTATTGGAGGTTTGATCTTCCTTGGCTCGCAAGCCTGGGAATGGAAAACATTTATCACCGGTAATTATGGTGCTCTTCAGTTGGAGGATGGAAAGATCGTTCAGTTTGTGGATGGTTCCGGACATCAGGTAACATTGGAAAGTTTTGCATCTAATGCAGCTAATGAAAGAGTGCAGCATAAAAAGGAGAATGGTCTTTGGTTCGTTTCTGAAGCTTCTTTGCCACCCGTAACCCTGCAACAAGTAAAAGAAGGATTTGCAAATAATCCTGATATTTCAATGAGAACTGAGTTGATCAATCTGGAGACAAAGGAAAAAACCATTGTTTCTAGAGA
>CBDULU010000404.1:0-2059 GCA_965368155.1 uncultured Flavobacteriaceae bacterium | reverse complement strand
TCCTCTATATTTTTGAGTAATGTTTCAGGACCAGGGGAGTTGTCCCTGAAAGGAAAGTGTTCAAGCTTTTCAACTTGTTTTTCAGTTTTGTTGATTATACAAAATGAAAATCCATCCAAACTAAGTTGGATGGATAAATGTTTTTCATTAAGATTATTAAAATCTACTGAGATATTAGTTTTCTGATTCTTCTTTAGATCCATCATAGAAAGGAGGCCAGTTACCATTTGAGTTAACATCTTCCAAAGATCCTACAGCGATATATTCACCAGGAACATTTACACCACCTAAAGCTTCTTTTTCCTGACGGATAAGATCTTTGTTCATGCCATCAAGAACTACTGCCTTGTCAACCTTAGCTTCGAATACCGATGCCATGACTCCTTGCACTTTTTCCACAGAACCTGTTTTTAATTCAAATTGTGCATCTGTACCAGGAACATTCATCATACCTTTATAATCTCTACCCTCAAAAGAGTTCCTAACCATTTCAAAACCTACTGTATCAACGACCCTTTTTTCAACATCAATGGTAATTCTACCTCTTTGCTCCGTTACTACAATGTTTTTAACTTCTGTGATTGCAAATGAATCTGTTTCTATAAAATGAACCAAGTCGTCAAACTTATCCGTAAACTTTCTGTTTACAGAAGCGTAAGCTATTTCTGCATCACGTATGGTCTTCAGGTTTTCAATAACCAAGGCATATCGTTCCTTTTTAATTTTATTGAAATTGATCGGTGTCATGATACTACTATATATCTGATAGCCAAAATACACGATAACCACCCATAAAACAATCGATAAGACAGGCTTCATCTTGGCCGGCAACTTATTTACAATTAAGAATGCCAGACCTGCTACGGCAAGAATAGACACTATAATTATTAAAATAGAAATCATTTTTTAATTTATTTTAAATTACGTTACTGGCAAATCTACAAAATTTTTTCAATCAGGAAAGTAATATTTTCAGTTTATCTGCTAATTTTTTGAAGCAAACTGACTGTGAATAAGCCAAGTCTCATTTATTGTATTAAAACCTTTTGAGACTGAGTGTAGATCTTGAAAAATTCGAGGAAAACAAGACAAGAACTGTGATTATTTCTAGTTAAGTTTGTGTAGTAGATAATATTCAATAGCTAGGGGTTATAATGGAACAGTATGTAAGTCTTTATCATGAATTTCTAAAAGGTTTCCATTTTCAGCCCACGAAAAGGCAAGATGAACTTTTAAGGAAATTGGCTGATTTTGTGATCAACGGATCTGCACATAGTCTTTTTTTGATTCGTGGTTATGCCGGTACCGGAAAAACAACCATTATAAGTACTGTGGTCAATCATTTGAACCCTGTTGGGATCAAATCCGTCTTATTGGCGCCTACCGGAAGAGCAGCGAAAGTGATGGGAGGTTATGCCAAGAAGCAATCACTGACCATTCATAAAAAAATATATTACCCTAAAAATGATCCTGATACAGGAATGAGTTTTGTTTTGCAACAAAATAAGCATCAGAATACGATCTTTATTGTAGATGAAGCCTCAATGATCCCTGACAGGTCTCCTGATGCAAGGGTGTTTAACAACAGATCTCTTTTACTTGATTTAATGACTTATGTATATTCAGGAAAGAACTGTAAGCTTATTCTTGTGGGTGACACCGCCCAGCTTCCGCCAGTAAAGCTGGATCTCAGTCCGGCGCTTGATCAGCAGTATCTTGAGACGGAATTCAATATGGAGGTATTGAGCCTTGAACTAAATGAAGTTATGCGGCAGCATGAGACTTCAGGAATCCTGCATAATGCAACACTGATCAGGGATCTATCATCCAGAAACGTATTGAATCAATTTAAATTTGACCTGAACTTTAAGGATGTTCAGCGTTTGACCGATGGCTATGATATACAAGACGCCATCTTTAATGCCTATAATGAAGGGATGGAAAACACCGTGTTTATCGTGAGGTCCAATAAGAGAGCCAATCTCTATAACCAACAAATAAGGAATGGCATTTTAGGCTATGATAATGAGATGACAGCTGGAGATTTGATCATGGTTGT
>CBDULU010000403.1:0-2064 GCA_965368155.1 uncultured Flavobacteriaceae bacterium | reverse complement strand
AGTCACTTTTTTGTTTCCATCGCATAAGGCTTATGGTTATACCGGAAATGATAAGATAAATCCGAACCAACCTTTAATCTATACAGTTGAATTGTTAAAAATTAATAAATTAAGTGAAAATGAGAGTAATTAATTCTATCCTATTTATCCTGTTAGTAAGTATTGGTGCATGTAAGAGTGCCAAGTATAATGATCTGGATGATGGGATTTATGCAGATCTTCAAACAGATAAGGGAGATATTTTGTTAAAACTTGAGTACGAAGTTGTCCCGATCACAGTGGCGAATTTTGTATCATTGGCGGAAGGAACAAATCCATATGTGGATGAACAATTTAAAGGTAAAAGGTTTTACGACGGGTTAAAATTTCACAGAATTGTAGAAGATTTTATGATTCAAGGTGGCGACCCAAGGGGTAATGGCTCTGGAAACCCTGGTTATAAATTTGAAGATGAATTCCCGATGGATGAGAATGGTGAACTGATGCTTTCTCACGATGGCCCTGGAATTTTGTCAATGGCCAATTCTGGAAGGGATAGTAATGGTTCCCAGTTTTTTATAACCCATAAGGAAACTAAATTTCTCGATGGTAAACATTCGGTTTTTGGTTATGTTGTGCAAGGACAAGAGGTTGTTGATTCAATGGAGCAAAATGATTTGATTCAAAGGATTGAAATCATCAGAGTTGGAAAGCAAGCCAAGCAATTTGATGCTACCAGTGAATTTACCAGCTATTTTGGGGAAATTGAGAAAACCCAAAAATTAGCAGAGGAGCTCAAAGAAAAGCACAAAGAAGAATTGATTCAGTATGTTAAAAACAATGAAGACGCTGCTGAAACACTTGCATCTGGATTGAAAATTATATCAATTAAAAAAGGGACTGGTATAAAGCCAGCGATTGGCTCAAAAGTTGGAGTGAATTATGCAGGTTATTTTATGACTGGTGATTTATTTGACAGTAATATAAAAGAGATCGCTGAAGTATGCGGGAAATATGATCCAAGAAGAGATCAAATGAATATGTATTCACCTGTTGAGATGGATTACAGCCCTGATGCCAGATTAATTCCAGGATTTAAGGAAGGTCTGCAGCATATGCACTATGGTGATAAGGTGCTATTGATTATCCCTTCTTACTTGGGCTATGGAGAGCAAGGATCTAGAGGTGTTATTCCACCTAATACGGATCTCTTATTTCAATTGGAAATTGTGGATAAAAAACAGCCATAAAAAATACGAGCATCATCAAACATAAAAGGGCCCCAGGGGCCCTTTTTTTATTGGTTTTTTTCAAGTCTTGAGCTCAAAGGAATTATTATATGTAATTTTATTTGATCAAAATAAAAAAAAATAAACTGATTTTGCCACAACATGATAATTCAGTCGTATTTAAGGTAGAATCAATACCCAGATGGATAGAAATACTCAGGTGCATTTAATTGAGAAATGCAAAAAAAATGACAGTCTTGCCCAGATGCAACTCTACGATCTCTATTGCAAGGCCATGTTTAATACAGCCTTCAATTTCATCAAGGATGATGACATTGCTCAGGATGTGATGCAGGAAGCCTTTATCAAAGCTTTTAAAAAAATAGGTACCTATACCGGTCAGGCGAGTTTTGGTTCTTGGTTGAAAAGGATTGTGATCAATCAAAGTTTAGATTGGTTAAAGAAACAGAAGTTAGATACGGTTGAATTGAAAGAGGAGGTCGCTTTCCTTCCAAATGATGAGCCTTTGGAAGTAGATACAGAAATAAGTATGGCAGTCATCTATAAATGTATTGAAGCCCTGCCTCAAAAATGTAAAAATGTGGTCAAGTTATATCTTTTAGAAGGATATGATCATCAGGAAGTGGCACAGATCCTGGAAATTTCTGAAGTAGCATCCCGATCACAACTGTCCAGAGGAAAAAGCAAATTGAAAGAACTATTAATTCATGAAAATTATGAAAGTTGATATCAAAGAAAAAGTAAAAAAAGAAAAGATGTTGAGAGAATTACCAAATAATCATCGTTCTGTTTTCGAAAAGAAACTTGAAAAGGAGTTGCATGGTACCACCAGAAG
>CBDULU010000402.1:0-2066 GCA_965368155.1 uncultured Flavobacteriaceae bacterium | reverse complement strand
GGGATTTTTTGTTTCCAACCCGGTGAAAGTTCACTTTCATAAGAGTTGGAAACAAAAAAGTCCAAAATGCGTCAGCATTTTGAAGGATTTCACTTTGGCATCGTTACCAAAATCAGGATCAACGCAGTTAATCCTTGTTTTAAAAGATATTCAGTACTCAAGCCCAATAAGCTTTTTTAGTCAAGAAACCTTCTTTAGGATCAATGATAGGAAGGAACTCCTCACCTCACCTCCGATCACCTCACAAGAGATAAACTTAATTTCAAAAATTCTGACTGTCATAGCATGATTTTTATCATAAGCAATATGGATATGTATTCATACTTTTATATTAGGGCAAATGAATAGGACTGCCAGCCACTGTTTATTTAAACTATCATAACACTATTATTTACTCAAAGCGTTGCTTATGCGAATACAAGTAAAAGATTTTATGTCGACTCCAGTCACAACCGCGATGGAAGAGCATAACGTTCTTGAAATTAGAATGCTGATGAAGGAAAAAGGAATTCATGCGATTCCAATTATTTCGTATTCCAATGATACACTGAAGGTTGATATGACTATTCAAGGCATCATCACTGCTACAGATATAAATAAGGAAGTGAGCGAAGACACTACTGTGGCAGATATAATGACTTCTTCAAATATTCACCTTGTTCATCCAGATTCAAGCGCTAAGGCGGCTGCCAAAATGATGCTAAAGCATAATGTACATCATATCATTGTGATGCATGATGGAGAAATAAAAGGTATGATTAGTTCTTTAGATTTTACGAAACTAGTTGCTGAACATTCGCTGGGATAAAAACAATTTCTGATCTATACAACCTAAATATGTTTCGTTTTTCTTGCTTTAAATTAAGCATAAGGTCAATATCAGAAATATTTAGTTGATCACATATTGAATCTATCACTGTAGAAAAATTAATTTCCCCAGATTGTATTGTTCAACCCTCAAACAATTATGAATTGAGTCATATGCTTCGTAGATTTAAACGTAAAGTTTTAAGGTAAAAAGTACAGGAAGTAAAATAATTTATAGCTGTTTATGACCTTCAGTTGAATGGCCCAACATTTAAGGTGTTATGATAATAATCATATTTAAATCAATAAACTAAGCTTAAATTTATGAATTATTTAATTAACGCACCTAAGTCGCATATAAAATTAAGAATATGGCAAAAGTCAGAGGAGCAATAGTAGTGGATACAGAGACCTGTAAAGGTTGTGAAGTCTGTATACCGGTTTGCGAAGAAAAAGTAATAAGCATGTCGACAGAGGTTAACCGAAAAGGATACCATTATGCCTATATGAGTAATCCTGAAGCATGCACCGGTTGTACCAATTGTGCCATAGTTTGTCCAGATCGGGCAATTGCAGTATACCGTATTAAAGTTTAAATGTAATTATCAAAACAAGTATTGTATGTCTGAATTAAGATTAATGAAGGGTAATGAAGCTTTAGCCGAAGCCACTATAAGAGCAGGTGCAGATGCATATTTTGGATATCCTATAACACCACAATCTGAGGTCATTGAATATTTGATGACACAACGCCCTGAGAAGAGAACCGGTATGGTGGTTTTACAGGCCGAAAGCGAAATTGCAGCAATTAATATGGTGTATGGCGCAGCTAGTACTGGAAAACATGTAATGACTTCATCCTCGAGCCCAGGGATCTCTCTTAAGCTTGAAGGAATATCTTATCTGGCTGGAGCAGAGCTTCCGGCTGTTATAGTTAATGTAGTTCGGGGTGGACCAGGTCTTGGAACCATCCAGCCATCACAAGCCGATTATTTTCAATCAGTGAAAGGCGGTGGTCATGGTGATTATCGACTTTATGTATTAGCACCTGCCTCAGTTCAAGAAATGGCAGATTTTGTTGAAGATGCATTCGAAATTGCTTTTAAATACCGCGCTCCTGTGTTAATTCTTTCTGATGGATTGATAGGTCAAATGATGGAGAAAGTTATACTCAAAGACCAGAAAGACCGAATGCCAGATGAAGAGATTATTGAAAAATATGGTGATTGGGCCACAACAGGAAGAAAAGGAAGAGAAAG
>CBDULU010000401.1:0-2067 GCA_965368155.1 uncultured Flavobacteriaceae bacterium | reverse complement strand
CTATTGGTGGTTATCACGCTGCGAAACCCAGAAGGTTCCAGGAATTATATGAGTTTCAAATTGCCAGAAACAATATGCAAGTATTGAATATGCTCAATACCAAGTATTTCATTTTCCCGGGCGAGAACAATGTGGAAAATGTACAATTGAATGAAGATGCCAATGGAAATGCCTGGTTTGTTCATGAAATTGAATTTGTAGACACTGCCAATGAGGAGATTAAGGCTTTGGATAGCTTGAATACAAAAGAAAAAGTAGTTTTAACTCGAAATTATGAGGTTGATTTAAATGATCTGAACTTTAAAAAGGATAGTACGGCTAGTATAGTTTTGAGCAGCTATAAGGCCAATGTAATGACATACAAGACGGAGTCTCAAACCGAGCAGTTAGCCGTTTTTTCAGAAATATATTATAAAGATGGTTGGAATGCTTATTTAGATGGGGAAAAGATCCCATATATGAGGGCAAATTATGTGCTAAGGGCAGCGCTAATTCCTGCAGGTAGTCATGAATTGCTTTTTAAATTTGAACCAGAAGTGATTCAAACAGGTAATATGATATCTCTTGTATCTTATGGATTATTACTATTGATTCCTTTGGGATGGTATTTTAAAGAAAGGAAAACCAAAGCCGACCAATAGCATCATGGAAGAATTCAAATCCTATAAAAAGATTCCAAAAAAAAGATACGCACATACCGTAGCTTTTTTGCAGTCTGTACTTCCCGCGCCAGCCATTATATTAGATCTTGGAGTGCGCAATGAACTTAGCGAGATACTTGAATCATACGGGTATACAGTTTATAATACCCATGGTGAGGATTTGGATCTTGACTTTGCCAATGTCAATAAGTATGAAGTAGATGCAGTTACTGCCTTTGAAATTTTTGAACATCTATTGGCACCTTTTAATGTGCTCAATACCATCAAAGCGTCAAAATTGATTACAACGATTCCTTTGAATCTTTGGTTTGCCAGTGCCTACAGAAGTAAAACTGATCAATGGGACAGGCATTATCATGAATTTGAGGACTGGCAATTTGATTGGTTGCTTGAAAAGTCCGGTTGGCAAATTAAGAAATTTGAAAAATGGTCGAGCCCGGTCAATAAAATCGGTTTTAGACCTATTCTAAGAAAATTTACGCCTAGATACTATGCTGTCTATGCGGAACGATAGATTCCTTACAACATGAGAATTGGAATGATACTGGACAAGACCTTTCCACCTGATCCTCGGGTTGAAAATGAAGCCCTGGCATTGATTGGTAGTGGTCATCAGGTTTTTCTGTTTTGTCTGACCTATGAAAAGGAGGTGAATGATCAGGTTAAGGGTATTGAGGTGAAAAGATACCCCAGTAATAATCTAGAATACAAGCTTTCGGCCCTATCCTATACTTTTCCATTCTATAGAAAAATGATGTCAGGGAAAATTGCTCATTTCTTAGTAGCGAATGATATTGAGATCGTTCATGTTCACGATATGGTCATTGCAGAAGCCGTCATTGAGGCCAATAAAGTTTTAAAGTGTCCCATGGTTTTGGACCTTCACGAGAACAGGCCCGAGATCATGAAAACCTATCCGCATTTAAAAAAATTCCCTGGAAATCTGCTCATTTCAACCAAGGCATGGAAACGTAAAGAAGGTGCTCTTGTGCTTAGGGCCGATAGAACTATTGTTGTAACAAAAGAAGCCAAGACAGAATTACTAGACAGACTGGGAATAGCTGATCATAAAGTTGTTGTTGTTCCCAATACTGTGAAGTCCTCATTTTATAATGACTTTTCTTTGGACCAGACTATATTGGAAAAGTATAAAGATAAGTTTGTCATACTCTATTTAGGCGATACCGGATTGAGAAGAGGTTTGTTGTCAATGATAGAGGCCTTGGGGATCATGGCTAAAGAGGACTCCATAAAGAGCCAAATAAAACTGGTCATTGTCGGAAAAAATTCATCAGATAAGGTGCTGCAGCGCAGGGTGGAAGAACTTGACCTTCAAGCATTAGTTGATTTTGAAGGATGGCAGGATATTGCATTATTTCCTTCTTATCTTAAGATTGCTGATATT
>CBDULU010000400.1:0-2085 GCA_965368155.1 uncultured Flavobacteriaceae bacterium | reverse complement strand
GCTTGTGACCATAAAAAGATGTTCCCATGTTCTGCTCTTTTAGAAGGAGAATATGGTCTTCATGACATTTCTATTGGAGTTCCTTGTATCATAGGTAAAAATGGTATAGAATCTATTGTAGAGCTTGATTTGACTGAAGCTGAAAAAGAAAAACTACAAAACAGCGCTGAAGCAGTTCGAAACACAAACGGATTGTTGGAAGAAACAGTGAGCTAATTGTTTTCTTTTTGAATTAAAAAAGCCATGAATAGTATTCATGGCTTTTTTTGTTTTAGGACAATCCGGAAATGACTCCCTTACTGTCAATAGACATGTTTTCTGACGCTGGATGAGCTGGCAGTCCGGGCATCCTCATCATTTTACCTAAAATTGGTATGATAAAACCCGCACCTGCCGCAATTTCTATTTCTCTTACAGTGACTTCAAAATCTTCCGGTCTGCCGATGAGACTTTCATCATCCGAAAATGACTTTTGGGTCTTTGCCATACAAACAGCAAAATCACTAAATCCAAGCCTGTCAATTCGTCTTAGGTTCAGCTGTGCCTTTTTATCATATGAAACACTTGTGGCCCCATATATCTCCCGGGCGATCTTTTCAATTTTTTCCTTGACAGGTGACTTCCAATTATATAATGGTGTAAATTGAGATTGAGCACTCTCCACAACTTTTTTCACCGCAGTAGCCAGTTCTCGGGTTCCTTCTCCTCCTTTGGCCCAGCCATTTGAAACCACAGCTTCAACATCTAATTGCTGACAAGCCTTGACAACCAAACTTACCTCCTCCTCAGTATCATTCGTAAAGGAATTAATAGCCACGACCGGTTGAATATTGAACTTTCTAATGTTTTCAATGTGCTTTTCAAGGTTGGCCATACCCTTTACCACGAATTCAGGATTGGGATCGTTAATAGCATCTTTTTTTGCACCCCCATGATGCCTTAATGCCCGAATGGTTGCCACCAGTACAACAGCTTTTGGACTCAATCCAGATGCTGCGCATTTAATGTTCAGAAATTTTTCGGCTCCAAGATCAGCACCAAAACCAGCCTCAGTTACCACATAATTTGACAAGGATAGGCCCATTTTTGTGGCCAAAATAGTATTGGTACCCTGAGCAATATTGGCAAATGGACCCCCGTGAATAATAGCAGGATTCTTTTCAAGTGTTTGCACCAAATTAGGTTTGATCGCATCTTTTAGTAAAATAGCCATCGCATTCTCAGCTTTCAGATCCCTGGCAAATACAGGTTTTTTATCATAAGTGAACCCTATGAATATGTCTCCAAGTCTTTTCTTGAGGTCATCAAATCCTGAAGCCATACAAAGAATTGCCATCACCTCAGAAGCAGGGGTAATGTTAAACCCATCTTCCCTTGGAACTCCATTGGCTGTTCCTCCCAGGCCAATTGTAATGCTTCTCAATGACCTGTCATTCATATCAATCACCCTTTTCCAAAAAATTGTCCTGGGATCAAGATTCAAATTATCTGCTGCCTGTAAATTGTTATCTATTAATGCCGATAGTAAATTGTTTGCTTTCTCAACCGCATTGAAATCACCTGTAAAGTGCAGATTTATGTCCTCCATAGGAACCACCTGTGAATAGCCACCTCCAGCAGCACCGCCT
Source organism: uncultured Flavobacteriaceae bacterium (assembly GCA_965368155.1). Classification (GTDB taxonomy): domain Bacteria; phylum Bacteroidota; class Bacteroidia; order Flavobacteriales; family Flavobacteriaceae; genus Lutimonas. The sequence continues at coordinate 457 of CBDULU010000400.1, read as the reverse complement.
TTAATACCAAAAACCGGTCCCAATGAAGGTTCTCTTAGCACCACTGTAGCTTGTTCACCAATTTTATTAAGTCCTTCTGTAAGTCCAATAGATACCGTAGTTTTGCCTTCTCCTGCAGGAGTTGGGGTAATCGCCGTTACCAAAATGAGGTTATTTTCCGCTACCTTTTTTTCATCAATTAGGTCAAGAGGCAGTTTGGCCTTATATTTTCCATACAACTCAAGATCATCTTCCCGAATTTTAAGTTTTGAAGCAATTTCCTTTATATGAACTAAGGTTGTATTTTGTGCTATATCAATGTCTGTTTTGTATTCCATTTTTCAATATAATTTGCGTGACTAAAGTAGTAAAAAAACTGTCTAAAACTAATGGCGGAATCGCCCCAAAATTTAGGACATATTTCTTTCAAAGCTAAATCTTTTGAGTATATTTGCCCGATTATATCAAAAATAAGATT
>CBDULU010000399.1:0-2087 GCA_965368155.1 uncultured Flavobacteriaceae bacterium | reverse complement strand
TGTGGGGTTGCTATGCCTGACGGCATGAAGGAGAATGATAAATTTCCACAACCTATCTTAACGCCATCCACAAAAGCAAAGGATGGTCTTCACGATGAGGATATCTCAAGAGAAGAGATCATTTCTCAGCAAATTGTTTCGGAAGCTGATTATTTGGTGCTGGAGGATTATACGCGTAAACTTTTTCAAAGAGGAACTGAATTGGCAGCTGAAAGAGACTTGATATTGGTAGATACCAAATATGAGTTTGGAAAAACCAGCGATGGAGAAATCGTATTGATCGATGAGATCCATACCCCTGATTCTTCCAGATATTTCTATGCAGATGGCTATCAGGAAAGACAGGATAAGGGGGAAATGCAAAAACAACTTTCAAAGGAATTTGTAAGACAGTGGCTCATTCAAAATGGATTTCAAGGACTTGAAGGGCAGGCAATTCCCGAAATGTCAGACGAAAAGATCAACGAAATTTCTGAACGCTATATTGAATTATATGAAAATATCACCGGTAAGCGCTTCGAAAAGGCGAAAACAGATGATATTTTGGGTAGAATTGAACGAAATGTGAATACCTTTTTAGGGACACTTCGTTAATGTACTCTTGATAGCAGAGCTTTGTCTTATATTTTGGCCAGGGTCATGATCCCAAGACTTTCCAGGCAATACTTCATATCCTGATAAGTTCGTTCAATATGATTGTCCAATCCAATGGAGAAACGGATCAATCCATCGGTTAAGCCCATTTTCTTTTGTTCTTCTAATGGGATTTCAGATGAGGTAGCTGTTCCAGGCGCATTAAACAAAGTTTTGTAAAAGCCAAGACTTACGGCGAGATAACCCAAATTTCTTTCTTGCATAAGTTCCATCAAATCATCTGCTTTTTCAAGAGATCCCGCATCAAGTGTCAGCAATCCGCCAAACCCATATTCTTGATTATACAAAGACTTATACAATTTATGCTGAGGATGACTTTTAAGACCAGGATACATCACCTTATAACCATCTTCTTCAAATCTTTGTGCAAGATACAAGGCATTTTCGCTGTGTTTTTTCATCCTGATGTGAAGCGTTCTAAGGTTTTTAAGGACACTTGCAGCTCGTAAACTGTCCATAACTGGCCCCAGTAGCATACTAGCTCCGTCATTTACGTTTCTTAGACTGTCAATAAAATCATTTGATCCACAAATTACACCACCAACCGTATCACTGGTTCCGTTGATGAATTTGGTCAAACTATGGATCACCACATCAGCCCCTAATACCGCAGGGGAAATCTGCAAAGGTGAAAAAGTATTGTCTACGACAAGAGCAATTTTATGTGCTTTAGCAATCTTCGACAATGCCCTGATATCAGCAATTTCAAGCAGAGGATTACTGACGCTCTCACAATATAATATTTTTGTGTTTTTGGTAATGGAAGCCTTCACTTTATCAAGATCCGTAATGTCTACAAAGGAAGTATCTATACCGAATTTTGGCGTGAAATTTTTCAGAAAGGCATAGGTTCCACCATAGATCGTTCTGGAAGAAACAATATGGTCACCTTGAGAACACAATTGCAACAATACTGAGGAAATGGATCCCATTCCTGAGGCGGAAACATTCGCAGCCTCTGTACCCTCCATAGCGGCTAATGCCTGACCCAAATATAAATTTGAAGGGCTGGAATGTCTGGAATACAAATAACAACCTTCCAGATTTCCTTCAAAAGTATCCATCATCGATTTGGCTGCGAGAAAAGTATAGGTGGAAGAATCTGATATGGATGGGTTGACCCCTCCAAATTCACCAAAATACTGTAGATCTTGAATATTGTCAGCAGGATTAAATTCCATAATAATTGATTTTAGTTAACGATTTGTAAAGCAAAATTATACAATTATAGAATATAAATCAATAATAAGTTTATTAAATAGAAAATAAAACTATTATAATTTAAAATATTAGATATATTTGTATGAATTAAAGAGTTATGAACTCTTGATTAGAAAATTTATCACCTATGTTAGATATCCTGGATAAAAGTATTTTGTCTCACTTACAGAGCGATAGTAAAATTACCACAAAGGAACTGTCAGTTCGTTTAG
>CBDULU010000398.1:0-2118 GCA_965368155.1 uncultured Flavobacteriaceae bacterium | reverse complement strand
ATTACAATAGTGTGGAATTCGATACGCTTGACAATGGTAAGATCGTTCCAAAAGATCTTCCAGGTAGTGTTAAATATGTTCCTGTAACGAAAAGAGATGCCTTTATGAGAAACAATTATGAAAAGGCATATAATATTGACAATGGTGATGGTGACTTGGCTTCAACAAAGCAATATTTTAGAGATGAAGATGAGTCTGAAGAAAAACCAAGAATGTACAATTCTCCTAAAATACCAAGACAAATTGGGGAAAGCGGGTTGATCATTCAGCAATATGACACCAAAACAAGAAACACATTGATCAGTGATCAGACAAGGGTTTTTAAAGGTGGATCATGGAAAGACAGAGCTTTTTGGTTAGACCCTGCTCAAAGAAGATACTTACCTGAATATATGGCGACGAACTTTATCGGTTTCAGATGTGCCACGGATAAATTAGGTCAGATGTCTTATTCAAGAAGAAGAAAAGAATCGAAATAAAGATCTCGGATCTGCAAGATTAAAAAACTCAATATCATTTCTGATATTGAGTTTTTTTTTACATTTACTTTATGGAAATAAAAGAATTATACGACCTGTATAAGACGAGTTATAAGGTTGTCAAGGATACAAGAGATGATGTGAATAATGCTATATATTTTTCTTTAAAGGGAGAAAGTTTTAATGGTAATGAGTATGCGCTACAGGCCTTGAAAAATGGTGCAAATTATGCTGTAATCGATGAAGAGGCTTTTAAGGTTGATCCCCGGATGATCTTGGTTGAGGACGTATTGAGCTGTTTGCAGCATCTTGCCACATTCCATAGACAACAGTTGAATATCCCGATACTGGCCTTAACCGGTAGTAATGGGAAAACTACGACCAAAGAGTTGATCCATGCCGTTTTAAATGAGCAGTTCGATTGTTATGCCACAAAAGGTAATTTCAACAATCACATTGGCGTTCCTCTGACTTTGCTGTCTATGACCCCTGAACATAATTTTGGGGTTGTTGAAATGGGTGCCAACCACCAGCTTGAAATAGAAAATTTATGTGAAATCGCGCTACCTGACTTTGGGTATATCACTAATTTTGGAAGGGTTCACCTGGAGGGGTTTGGCAGTTATGAAGGTGTCATAAAAGGTAAAACAGAAATGTACAGGCATTTGGAAAAATACGGCAAAAAGGTTTTTGTCAATCAAGATGATGTAATTCAAATGGAAAAATCAACTGGTATGGACAGGATTTTATTTGGAGCTTCCGGGACTGATTATAAGGTAACTTTCCTTGGGGCCGATCCGTTTGTTCGTATTGAGTTCGATGGAGTGCATATGGAAAGTCAGCTTATCGGGAGTTATAATTATGCCAATATTGCTGCGGCGGTAAGCATCGGAAAATATTTTGGAGTTCAAACAGAAAGGAGTAAAAAAGCTATTGAAGGGTTTGTACCCGACAATAACAGGTCACAGATCATAAAACGCGAATCAAACAGGATAATTCTGGATGCCTATAATGCCAATCCCAATAGTATGGAGGCAGCGATTCAAAATCTTAGCAACTTATCAGCTGTTAAAAAAGTGGCCGTGTTGGGAGATATGTTCGAATTAGGCAATGATTCAGCTATGGAACACCAAAAGATTGCAGATCTGGTCATCGAATCCGACATTGATCTCGTGTATTTGATAGGAGAAGCATTCGCTAAAACCGAAATTTCCAAAAAAGAAGTTTTTTTGGTAAAGAGCTTTGAAGAATTCACAGAGCTATTCAAACAGCAGAGCTTTAAGGATACAACTTTTTTAATAAAAGCTTCCAGGGGAATGGCTCTTGAAAGAGTGTTGGATTATCTATAAAGACTACCAGTCATCCTCATCCGGTTCTAATTTATTATTAGCAATATAATAACTCAGACTGCTGATCGCTTTTGACATTTCTGTATCAATAGGTTCCTCAACAAGAATCTGATAATCACTCGGAAACCTTTCGATATAGGTCTTTAGGTCAATTGCCTGGAGGTCGCCTTTTACGTATTTCCCAACCCTAAAATTGCTAAAATCATACTTATAGCGACTGTCTTTGGTTTTTATAGAAACATCAAAGAACAGATCAACATCAATAGTTTTGGTGATCAACTTCCATTTAA
>CBDULU010000397.1:0-2145 GCA_965368155.1 uncultured Flavobacteriaceae bacterium | reverse complement strand
CTCTAATGACTTCAAACTCCATAACAATTGAAAACAAACTCTATCAATTGTCTAAGTTATTTCTTAATCAATCTGCTGTATTCTTTACATTGAAAGTGAATACATCTGGTCTAGAATAATGACCAACCACGTCAAACATTCGTTTGGCCTTAATCACCTGATCAAGATCAATATCTGCATATAAAACACCTTCTTCTGCCTCCAGAGGTCCTGCTAAAATTTGCCCATTTGGAGCAATTATGGCACTATTACCAACATTGATCCATTCTCTTCCTTCAGGGTAAAGTTTTTTAAACGCATAATTGTCAGGAATATCATCCATTTTTAGGGCCATACACGAACTGATGACAAAAAGACCACCTTCTCTGGCAACATGCTGCATAGATTGAATCCAGTTAGGGCTTTTATCCCAAGTTGGCGTAGCTAATAGTTGGGCACCACTTTCATAAATGGCATTTCGCGCCAAAGGCATGAAATTTTCCCAACAAATTAAGCCGGCTATTTTCCCTGCTGAAGTATCATAAGAGCGCAAAGTACTACCGTCACCCTGAGACCAGATCAGGCGTTCTCCTCCTGTTGGAATCAGCTTCCTGTGTGTACCCATAATCAAACCCTGATCATCTATAAACAGTAAGCTATTAAATAAACTTGCATTACTGCTTTCAGAATTTCTCTCATGCATCCCGATCACTACATTTATCCCAGCTTCTTTTGCTGCTTCACCAAGTTGTCTTGTACTATCATCCGGAACAGAAACAGCATTATGAACAAGTTTTACATACAGCTCATTCAAGTCAGCCCCTTTACTATTGGGAATGAGCCAAACCCAATCCGGGTAACCGGAAATAACAGCCTCGGGAAAAACAATTAAGTCTGCTCCGTTCTCTCCCGCCTCAAGGATTGCCTTACACGCTTTTTCAATTGTTTTTTCTTTGTTTAAAAATACGGAGGAAAGTTGCGCTGCTGCTACTTTTACGATTTTAGTCATCTTATGCTGATTTTAATTCTCAAAGGTCTCATTGTTAACGGATCTCTCCTCACTTTGCTAATTTATAAAGAATTACATTCTAAACTTCAAATCTTACTCTATTCTGAACCAGCCTTATATCCGGTGATTCTCATCAACCACCTAAATATCCCAGGAAAAAAGCGGTTAAAAAAAACCAATAAGCTCATCATAAATGGCTTGACAATGATTCCCTTTTTTGTTTTAACCGTTTTTGCTATCACCTTTCCGGTAGTTTCTACTGACATGGTTGGAATTAACCAATTGGCAATTGTTGGAATGCGCTGTTCACTTCGTGGATTGTTTTCGAAGTAAGGTGATGCAACTTTACCAAAGGCGATCATAGAAACTTCAAAGTTTGTGTGATATAGGTCCGCCTGTAATGATCTTGAAAAACCTAACATGGCCCATCTTGCCGGGGTGTATCCAGTGGCGCCCGGAAATGAAAAATAGCATGCCGCTGAGTTGATAATGATAAAATGTCCACTTCCACGATCTTGCATTTTATCAAAAAACACCTTACATGTAAGGGTAGTTGCGATATAGGGTGAATCCATGGCCTCCTTATAATGAGACACTGTAGCCTCTTTAAATGAGAGCCATTCGCCAGCCCCTGCACTGTTGATGACAACATCAGGTATACCTTCATTTTCAATGATTGCTTTGGCAGCCGATTCAACAGAGGCTTGATCCGTAAGATCTGTTGAGTAATAGCTGATTCTATTTCCGGATGGATCAATCTCCAGGGCAGCTGATTTTAGTTTTTCAATACCCCTGGCTTGTAGAATTATTGTTGCCCCCAGTCTATGCAGTTCCATGGCTGCTGCTTTGCCGATACCGCTTGAACCTCCTGTAATTAAGATGAGTTTGTTATTCATATCAAATTTTAAATTGATCCTTTGTGACCCATTTTATGTTTAAATTGTTATAAAACTTATGATGCCAAGACTCACCCTGCCCCCTTGTAGGCTTCCTGAAGCCATTCTTTTAATTCAGCATCAATTTGATTGATATCAGACAATTGTACACGATGGGTACACATAGTTCCAAAGGGTCCTGAATTACCCAGTCGGTCAGTAATCGGTTTATCTTTTAATTTTAAACCTAAATCAATTCTGGTTTTAGTCGCCGGTTTTATC
>CBDULU010000396.1:0-2145 GCA_965368155.1 uncultured Flavobacteriaceae bacterium | reverse complement strand
ATGATCTTGCTTTTATCACTAACCGATCAAAGACAGCCTTAACAAGGTTGATCCATACCATGGAGAAGAAAGGGTATGTTTCTAGATCAATCTGCGAAAAAGACATGAGGATCAATCATGTCTATCTTACCCCTTTGGGTCGAGAAATCTGGAAAAAATCCTACCCCTTTTTTCTTGAAATAATTGAAGAATTGCAGAAGGGCATCTCTGAGGAAGATTTGCTTAATGCACAAAACGTAATGAAACAAATACAAAAAAATATTAATTTAAAAACAACGATTAACCAATAGAAACAATGAGAAAGTATATCAATATAGTGTTAGGAATTTTATTGATCGCCTTGGCTTTTTGGCTGGTAAAGGTTATGGTCCTGAACAATACAAGACCTGAGAAAACCCCGGTTAAAATAGTAAAAACCGTATTTATCGAAAATGTCAAAAATGGAACGGTACCTATTACCATTACTGCTAATGGAAATTTGGTGGCAAAAAATAAAATAGAGATCTTTTCAGAAGTTCAGGGAGTACTGCAACCTAGTTCAAAGGAATTCAGGCCAGGAAATTCATACCGTAAGGGTGAAGTGATCCTCAAATTGAATAGTGAAGAGCATTATGCCAATGTACAGGCTCAGAAAAGTAATCTTTATAATAGTATCACTTCTATTATGCCTGATATCCGATTGGATTATCCGGAACAGTACGAAAAATGGGAGCAATACCTTAGAGATTTTGATTTTGAAAAACCCACACCTAAATTACCGGAAATAAACTCTGAAAAGGAAAAGTTCTTTATTTCAGGTAGAAATATTTATACGACTTTCTACAATGTAAAGAATATGGAGGTGCGCTTGACAAAATACACGATTCGCGCTCCCTATGATGGTATTTTAACTGATGCCATGGTGAATCCCGGTTCTTTGATCCGATCAGGGCAAAAGCTTGGAGAATTTATCAATCCAAGGGTTTATGAAATGGAGGTCGCTATCAATGCTAAATACATGGATCTTCTTCAAAAGGGAAATTCTGTTAAAGTGACCAGTCGAGATACTGATCAAACCTGGGATGGTAAAATTGCCCGTGTCAACGGTCGAGTTGATCAGGCATCTCAAACTGTGAAGGCTTATATAGAGGTGGAAGGAAAAGATTTAAAAGAGGGTATTTACCTCGAGGCGGAACTTGTAGCCAAATCTGAAAATAATGCCTTTGAAATGGAAAGAAAATTACTGGTAAACAATGAAAGTGTTTATGTGCTGAAAGACAGTATTATTGATCTTGTAAAGGTCAACCCTGTTTTTTTCACTGACAATACCGTTGTGATCAAAGGATTAGAAGACGGCACACCAGTCTTAAGCAGATCAGTTCCCGGAGCATATCCCGGAATGAAAGTAACCGTTTACGGATCTAACCCACGTCAATAAATAATCTTGCAATTCTGATTATGAAAAAAATTATATCCTATTTTATTAAATATCACGTCGCGGTGAACATCATTATTCTTGCGGTGGTTATTTTTGGCTATCTGGGAACAAAATCGATGAAATCGTCCTTTTTCCCTTTGACCGAATCCCAATTTATTAATATTTCAGTGGTTTACCCTGGCGCTTCTCCTCAGGAGATGGAAGAAGGCGTAGTGCTAAAAATAGAAGACAATTTAAAGGGTCTTGTTGGTATTGACAGGGTGACTTCGGTCTCAAGAGAAAACTCAGCTACAATCAGTATAGAAACATATGTTGATTCTGATATTGACGTCGTACTAGCAGATGTAAAAAATGCTGTTGATCGTGTACCTTCATTTCCTTCAGGTATGGAGCCTCCGGTAATCGCCAAAATTGAATCCATAGCCCCAACCATTGATTTTACAGTGAGTGGTAATGATCTTCCGCTGATCACGCTTAAAAAATACGCCCGCGATGTTGAAAATGACCTTCGTTCCATGCCAGGCATTTCTCAGATTTCCATTACCGGTTTTCCGGATGAAGAAATTGAAATAGCCGTTCGGGAGATCGACCTGCGTGCTTTTGACCTTACTTTTGCAGATGTTGCACAGGCCATACAGCAATCGAACTTATTGATCTCTGGAGGGAACATTAAAACTGATTATGAAGACTACTTGATCAGGGCAAGAAACCGAAAATATTATGGTGCT
>CBDULU010000395.1:0-2150 GCA_965368155.1 uncultured Flavobacteriaceae bacterium | reverse complement strand
TCAAATCAATGGACCCATTTCAGATGCTATTTGGCATTGTGGTCAAGTTGTTTCGTTTAGAAGGTCGTCAGGGAATCCATATAATTCAAAGGCCAGCGTATTTACAGGAAAACTAAGGAATTAAAGAATAAAACAAAAATGAAAAAAATACTAATCATATACTTACTTTTTTCCATGTCTATTCAGGCTCAAATCATGTCTGAAAAGGACAGGGCAGCATTAAAAGATGAGATCCTTGCCGATAGATTCAATGAACTTTTACCTGAGTTGATGGATAAAACGGGAATAGATATGTGGGTGATCATCTCCAGAGAGTATAATGAAGATCCTGTAATGCGAACCATGTTACCTGCAAAATGGCTAAATGCAAGACGAAGAACCATACTTGTTTTTTACAGAGATAAGGAGCATGATACGATTGAAAAATTAGCTGTTGCTCGTTATGATGTTGGAAAGAATATTCAGTCTGCCTGGAACAAAGAAGAACAGCCAGATCAGTGGCAAGCTCTTGTCGATATTATCGAAAAAAGAAACCCGGAAAAAATAGGAATAAATACTTCTGCCTATTTTAATATAGCCGATGGATTGGTCAAGACAGATTATGATGCTTTCAAGGAAGCCCTTCCGTTAAAGTTTGAACAGAAACTAGTATCAGCAGAGCCTTTGGCTATTGCATGGATCGAAACACGAACTGAAAAGGAAATGGAATTGTATAATTTTTTGGTTCAGACAACTCATGATATCATCGATGAGGCTTTTTCATCAGCTGTGATTGAACCTGGTAAGACCACAACAGAAGATATAGTTTGGTGGCTCAGACAAAAGGTAACAGATCTGGGATTGAGTACTTGGTTTCATCCGACCATTGATGCACAAAGAAATGAGGAAGAACTTAAAAGCCATATTTATTCATTTTCAAAGGGAGAAGATAGCAAAGTAATTTTTCCGGGAGATCTGCTCCACTGTGATTTTGGGATTACCTATATAGGACTGAATACTGATTGTCAACAACATGCCTATGTGCCCAAACAAGGAGAAACAGAGGTGCCAAAATACTTGGTTGAGGCCTTTAAAAAAGGGAATAGGGTACAGGATATCTTTACAGGAAATTTTGCAGCAGGCCAGACAGGTAATGCTATTCTGCGAACCTCTTTAAAAGAAGCAAAAGATGAAGGACTGCGGCCTTCTATTTATACCCATCCTCTAGGTACTTATGGACATAGTGCCGGAACTACTTTTGGCATGTGGGATGCTCAGGAAGGAGTCCCGGTAAATGGTGACTATCCGCTTCATGTGAATACAGTTTATGCCATTGAATTAAATACAACGGTATTTATTGAAGAATGGAAAAGAGATATTAGAATTATGCTGGAGGAGGCGGGATATTTCGGATCCAAAGGTTTTAGGTATGTCAATAAAAGACAGGAAGCAATAAAGTTGGTAAATTAATGCTATTTGTTGGGTGTTATAAATTCGATTTTTACAGATGTTTTTCCATTTTAATGTTTCCTCTTGCATAGGGGTTATCCATTTCGATGGGAACCTCTATAAACCCATATTTTCTATAGATGTGGATAGAGTTCTCTAAGGAAGTATTCGAATAAAGTATTAATTTTTCCCAACCGGCTTGTTGGGCAAAGTTGATACAGAACTGCATCATTTTTTGGCCAATTCCTTTTCCTCTTGCCCCTTGACTTACGGCCATTTTTCCCAATTCAAAAATACCCTCAGTTATTTTGATCAAGGCAAAGGTTCCCGATATAAGATCGTTTTCCTGAAAAAAGAAGATATGTCCGCCTTTATTAATAATAACTTCCTCACAGCGATCCAACAAATCTCGGTCGTGAGGTTCAACATAAAAATATTGTTCGAGCCAATCAAGGTTTAAATCCCTGAAATGATTAGAAAGTGCAGGGCTGAAAGGAATAATACGTTCCAAAGAAATTGTATATTTTTACTTCTTACTTCTTACTTCTTACTTCTTACTTCTCACTTCTCACTTCTCCCTTACATTCTATTATCAATGATGTCCATGGCAGCTTTCTCAGCTTCAAGAGTCATGTTGTAAATATCCTTTGACTCAGCAAGAATCTTATCGACAAAAGCCTTATCCTTTATATCCTTTGCATTGATTCTAACATTAAAGTAGG
>CBDULU010000394.1:0-2150 GCA_965368155.1 uncultured Flavobacteriaceae bacterium | reverse complement strand
TCCTCAATTCGCTTTTCTTTTTCGGGTTGTCTTTTTTTGATCGCAAAATCAGTATGGTATTGGTGAGCTTCAAGAAATTTCACCTGTATTTTGTTCCAGTCATTTTTATTTTTTAGACCTATGGTTACTTGCAGCTCCTCATATAAACTTTCACTGATCTTATAAAAGTCTGATCGTCCCAAGTAATCCAGATCTATATCACAAATCATATTTTCTAACAGGGTTTTGGGACTTTGAGGTATTTTGGTCGATAAAATAAGCCCGACAATAACGTCAATATCTTTAGTTTTAAAATCAAACTGGGTCAATAGATCTCTCGCAATAATTGATCCTTTATATTCATGCTCTTCATTCGATACGGTAAATCCTATATCGTGAAACAAAATTCCCAAACGAAGTAAACGCGCATCATGTGAATTTATTTTTATGTGTCTTAAGTAGAGGTCACAAGTTTTCAGCGCATCAAGCGTATGATGCATTCCATGATAATGAAGATCCTGAGACAGCTCATTTTGCAGTCTCTCCATTATTATCTTTCTTAATGTATAATATCCTTTCATAGCAAATAGAACATATTAAACCGTTATTAACCAAAAGGCTAATGCCAAAATAACAAAAATAAAGCTCAGCCCAAAAAACTTGATAGATTTATGAACACAGATAAATTTTGCATCTATTATTTTACTTTCTATATGTATTTGCTGGCTTAATTGCTCATAAATCTCTTCCCCTTCACAAATTTCCATTAGTCTTTTTGAAAAAGCTTTAACATCACCAAAGGCATATACCGCATCTCGAAAGAAAAAAACATTTTTCTCATATTTCAACTCAATTTGAGGTTTAAAACACTTGAAGCAGTAGAAAATAGAGACCAATACACAGGCCATCCATAAAAAAGAAATTACTACAAATACCTTGCTTGTTTGAATAACGGGTTGGAATTGTTCTATACGATCTATAAAGAGACCAATAATCAAACTATGGAACGAAAAGATGATACCAGCCTTTAGCTCAGAGGCCCGAATCAGCTTTTCCAAGCGCTCCAATTGCTCCCAATAATTATTTGGATCCTGTCTCATGCTGTCTTCGTTTTAATCAGTTAATCTTGCTAAAGTTAACATAAAAGTTTTAAACTTTAGCTTTCAGCCTTATTTTGGGTTTGATTTTTTGATTGATTGACGAAGTACATTTTCATCATACCCTTATTCTTAACATCAATTTCACCCCTGTATTCACAGTCAAAATGAGCTTTGATAAGTTGATAGGTGTTTTCTGAAACATTGATTTTGCCTGGTTCAGAATTTGATTCCATGCGTGAGGCCACATTTACAGTATCTCCCCAAATATCATAAGCAAACTTATTTTTTCCGACTACTCCGGCAACGACAGGTCCGGTGTTCATGCCTATTCTAATATTGAAATGGGCGATACCATTTTTAGATAGCCTTTTTGTTTCTTCCATAAAGGCCTTTATCTCAAAGGCAGCATTGATCATATTGATAACTTGTTTTTCGGAAGTATTGGTTAATCCTCCTGCACACATATACGCATCACCTATGGTCTTTATCTTTTCAAGTTCATAAGAGCTAATAATCTGATCAAATTTTGAAAAGAAATAATCTACAGATTTTACGAGTTCCTCTGGAGAAAGATTTTGAGAGTGCTTTGTGAAGGCCTGAAAATCTGTAAACATGACTGTGACCGACTCAAATTTTTTGGCTTTTACTTTGCCATGTTCTTTGAGTTCTTCGGCAGTTTTGGTCGGCAAGATATTAAGGAGAAGTTCATCGGAACGTCGTTTTTCCTTATTGATGTTTCTAAAGTAAAGTCCAGTCATCCCTAAAATAACAAGCATGCTAAATATAAGCACCCTTTGATTGGTTTTTTGCTGATTCAGCAGATCAACCTCGATTTGTTTCTGGGAGACTTCAAAGTCGGTACGCATATTGCCAATTTCTTGAATCGAGGACAGGTTTTTGACGCTATCTCTATAAATAATATGATTTTTGTAAAATGCCAGTGATTGATTCTCATTCTCTAGATTCTCATAAATCTTGGAGAGTTGAAGGTTTGCACTACTTATTTCGGGTTTAAGGTTGTGCAAATTAGCAAGATCAAGACCCCTATAAGCAAATTCAGATGCCCTGTTA
>CBDULU010000393.1:0-2153 GCA_965368155.1 uncultured Flavobacteriaceae bacterium | reverse complement strand
TAAACCAACCTTTTTCGTAATAAAGTAACGAAAACCAATATACCCGGCAATGCCTACCTTTTCACTTGAGAGATAACCCAATTCAACTCCAGGGTAAATATCAAATTTGCAAGGCAGGTCGAAAGCGATTCCTAAATGCACCTGTGTTCTGGCATAGATAAAATAATCGTTTTCTTCATTGTTAAAATAAACAGATCCTCCTGCTCCAATTGAAAAGAGCTCACCTAGCCCATAATCATATGTGGCTTTGACTCCATTACCTAAACCATAGGCTTCATAACCAATTTGGATCTTACGGTCTCCTTTTCCATCATAGGATTGACCATGTACTGAGATAACGCCCAGTAAAAAACTAAGTATTATTAATATTTTTTTCATAGCAAAAGTTTAAAAGATTAAACTCCATTGTAATAACGAAAAACGGCATAAAATATTGTGTTTTTTTAGACATTATTTCCACCTTCTGAGAATCATATTTTCTTTGAAAACCTAGCCGATTAAAAATCGAAAAAGTATGTTTTCGTCTAAGGTGTTGTAAATAGTGTTGTTTTGAGGTTCGGAATGAATTTAATTTCAGCAAGACATTTGGGAATTTTTTAACAGTTTTCGGTTTTTTAAAGCGAAATTTGGCATGAATATTGATTTATTCTTTTTCGATCAATAGAAGTTTTTTGTCTTGTTGGGAATTGAAAAATTTTAACAATAGATTATGATAATTTAGAAAAAGAAGCTTTTATTTTGTAGTTCTTAAATCAAAGAAGAAAATAGCCTGTCAGAGTGGTCTTTTGAGGCAGCAAATGTGAAGAGATAATGAAGTGAAAAATTCTTCGTCTGGACTACAACAAAATTGAAATGATAGCGTTTGAAAATAATAGAAGAATTGAAAAACGCATAGAAGATATTTAAAATAAGGTTTGGTTAGTTGATTTTGGTTGATTTATTTCAACCAAATGTCGCCCCGAGAGATCGGGGCGATTTTTTTTATATCTGTAAAAATTCACTTAAAGGTCAAATTTGATGCCTTGTGCCAAAGGTAAATCAGTTGTATAGTTAATCGTATTGGTTTGCCTTCTCATATAAACCTTCCATGCATCTGAACCTGATTCACGACCGCCTCCAGTTTCTTTTTCACCACCAAATGCCCCACCAATTTCAGCTCCTGATGTACCAATATTGACATTGGCAATTCCACAATCAGAGCCAGACACGGATAGAAACAGTTCAGCTTCTCTTAAATTATTGGTCATAATTGCCGAACTAAGGCCTTGAACAACTCCGTTTTGAATAGCGATTGCATTCTTGAGATCTCCTGAGTATTTTAAAAGGTAAAGAATTGGTGCGAAGGTTTCGTGCTGCACTATTTGAAAATCGTTTTGTGCTTCTGCAATGGCAGGTTTTACATAGCACCCACTTTCATATCCCTCACCTTGCAATACTCCTCCTTCAAGTAAAAGATGTCCGCCTTCCTCAACAACTCTTACGAGTGCATCCTTGTACATCCTTACAGCCTCGGTATCAATCAAAGGTCCAACATGGTTGTTTTCGTTTAATGGATTTCCGATACGTAATTGAGCGTAAGCTTCCACCAAGGCATCTTTTACCTTGTCATAAATGCTATCGTGGATGATCAGCCTTCTAGTGGATGTACATCTTTGGCCAGCAGTACCTACAGCTCCGAATACAGCTCCGATAATTGTCATTTTGATATCTGCATCCGGACTAACGATAATCGCATTGTTACCACCTAGTTCCAAGAGAGACTTTCCAAGTCGAGCGGCAACTTTTTGTGCTACGATCTTACCCATTCTAATGGAACCCGTGGCTGAAACCAAAGGAACTCGGTTATCGGTTGTCAGCATTTCACCAACCCTATAATCTCCATTGATCAAACAGGAAATGCCCTCTGGTAAATTATTGGCCTTCATCACTGTGGCGGCAATATGTTGACAGGCAATACCGCAAAGAGGTGTTTTTTCACTTGGCTTCCAAACACAAACATCTCCACATATCCATGCTAAAGCTGTATTCCAGGCCCATACTGCAACAGGAAAATTAAATGCAGAAATTATACCAACAACTCCTAAAGAATGATATTGTTCATACATTCTGTGACCCGGCCTTTCACTATGCATGGTAAGACCATGTAGCTGTCT
>CBDULU010000392.1:0-2175 GCA_965368155.1 uncultured Flavobacteriaceae bacterium | reverse complement strand
ACATCTATCCGATTTGAAAAATCAAAGAGTTGATAAATTATACACACCATTCTTAACAAAATCTTATTTGTAATTTCTTATCTTTGCCTGCTCTAAATAACAGGAATTTATATAATAGGATAAGAAATTATGTTCAATAATTTAAGTGATAAATTAGATAAAGCTTTTCATGTTCTCAAAGGACATGGAAGTATAACTGAGATCAATGTAGCGGAGACTTTAAAAGAAGTCAGAAGGGCTTTATTGGACGCCGATGTCAACTTTAAAATCGCTAAAAACTTTACAAATACCGTAAAGGAAAAGGCGATGGGACAGGATGTATTAACCACGCTTAACCCCGGGCAGTTAATGGTAAAGATCGTCAAAGACGAACTTACTGAATTAATGGGAGGTGATACTGTTGGTATCAATCTAAAAGGGTCACCAACAGTGATTCTAATGTCTGGTCTTCAAGGTTCTGGTAAAACAACTTTTTCAGGAAAACTGGCTAATTTCTTAAAAACAAAGAAAAGCAAACAGGTATTGCTGGTAGGGTGTGATGTGTATCGTCCTGCTGCCATCAATCAGTTAAAAGTTGTTGGGGAACAGGTTGGTGTTGAAGTGTATGCCGAAGAAGGCAATATGAATCCGGTTGAAATTGCCGAAAATGCAGTAAAGCATGCAAAATCCACAGGTAAAAATGTGGTGATCATTGATACAGCAGGTCGTTTAGCTGTGGATGAGGAAATGATGAATGAGATTTCCAACATTCATAATGCAGTACAACCAGAAGAAACACTTTTCGTAGTTGATTCGATGACCGGTCAGGATGCTGTGAATACGGCCAAATCGTTTAATGATGTACTGAACTTTGACGGAGTCGTATTGACCAAACTGGATGGTGATACCAGAGGTGGAGCTGCCCTCTCTATTAAATCTGTAGTAAACAAGCCCATTAAATTTATAGGAACAGGAGAAAAGATGGAAGCCATTGACGTTTTCCACCCTGATCGTATGGCTGAACGGATTCTGGGAATGGGTGATGTTGTTTCTCTTGTGGAACGAGCTCAGGAGCAATATGTTGAAGAAGAAGCAAGAAGAATTCAAAAGAAGATAGCAAAAAACCAGTTCGGATTCGATGATTTCCTTAAGCAGATCCAGCAGATCAAAAAAATGGGAAATATGAAGGATCTTGTTGGTATGATACCAGGAGCCGGAAAAATGATGAAAGATGTGGATATAGATGACGATGCTTTTAAGGGCATTGAGGCCATCATCCATTCTATGACACCTGCCGAGAGAAGCACACCAGCCATGATCAATGCAAGCAGAAAAAAGAGAATCGCCAAAGGATCTGGCACAAATGTGCAGGAAGTCAATCAATTGATGAAGCAATTTAATCAAATGAGTAAAATGATGAAAATGATGCAAGGCGGTGGCGGCAAAAAAATGATGCAAATGATGAAGGGCATGCAATAGCAACTGAATTTTATGCATTCGAAGTCATAGAAATTTTTATAAAAATTCTTAATCATACTGATCATGATCATACTAGATGGCAAAAAAACCTCTGACAATATTAAAGATGAAATTGCATTGGCTGTGGCTAAACGCAAGGAAGCAGGATTAAAAACACCACATCTTGCGGCTATTATTGTTGGAACGGATGGTGCCAGTATGACCTATGTCAATAGCAAAGTGAAATCTTGCCAAAGAGTTGGTTTTAATTCTACGCTTATTGATCTTCCTGAGGATACAACCGAGGAGCAGTTACTTCATGAGATCCAGGACCTGAATAAGGATCCGGATATAGACGGATTTATCGTACAGCTCCCTTTACCCAAACAAATAGATGAACAGAAAGTGTTGATGGCGGTTGATCCCGATAAGGATGTCGATGGTTTTCATCCTGTCAATGTAGGTAAAATGACACTTGATCTGCCTTCATTTTTACCGGCTACACCTTATGGTATAATTGAATTACTGGAAAGATATGAGGTGGAAACCTCTGGGAAAAATGTAGTCGTGATCGGGAGAAGTCATATCGTTGGCAGACCAATGAGTATTCTGCTTAGTCAAAAAAGAAAAGTGGGTAACGCGACCGTAACCATTGCACATAGCCGCACCAAAGATTTGGCCGCAATAACTCGCGAAGCTGATATCGTGGTAGCTGCTCTGGGAATTGCTGAGTTTTTA
>CBDULU010000391.1:0-2185 GCA_965368155.1 uncultured Flavobacteriaceae bacterium | reverse complement strand
CTGAATTCCATAACAGTACGTAACTATAATCCATGAAGGAGTTACCTAGTATATTTAATGATGTAATTGGTCCTGTGATGCGAGGTCCTTCAAGTTCTCATACGGCTGCCTCCTGGAGGGTTGCAAAGATGGCTGTGCAAATGCTAGAGGCTCCCCTGAAACATGCCTTGATCGAATTTGATGAAGGAGGTGCTTGGGTGACGAACTATGAGGAGCAGGGTACAGTATTGGGAATGAATGGAGGTTTACTTGAGGTAGATATGGCCGATGATCTGATGAAACAAACAGATCGAATCGCCTCCGAGAGAGGAGTCACTATTGAATACGAGATCAGCATTTTTGAGAATTCACATGCGAATAGTATGCAACTTACCCTCACCTCAGTCCTGGGAGATCAGATAAAAGTGCTGGCAGCTTCCTTGGGTGGAGGATCTTTTGAAATTCAAAAAATTGATGACTTGAAGGTTCAGATGAAAGGTGATTATCACACACTTTTGATCTGGTCAAAAAAGGATATAGAACGGGATTTGCAAGCGATAAAACCACATGGGGTGAATGTAATATGTAAAACATCAGGTGACTTTTACCTATATGTTTTTGAGAATTCTGAGGTTTTTGATGAAGGTTTAAAAGAGCTGGTCGCCAACAATGATCACGTCTATAAAGTAAGACCTGTATATGCGGTAATGCCCGTTATTGCAGGACAGGAAAAAGAGCTTCCCTTTTCATCAGTATCGTCGCTTGTAGACTACAGTGTCGCAGAAGGTCTGTCGCTTGGCTCATTAGGTTTACTGTATGAACAATGTCGGAGCGGACTTCCGGTGGAGGTTTTATATGATAAAATGAAAAACATTATTGAGATCATTGAAGGAAGTATTGCCAAAGGACTGGCAGGAACTGAATATAAGGATAGGATCTTACCACAGCAGTCAAATCTTA
This sequence comes from uncultured Flavobacteriaceae bacterium, assembly GCA_965368155.1. GTDB lineage: Bacteria > Bacteroidota > Bacteroidia > Flavobacteriales > Flavobacteriaceae > Lutimonas. The sequence goes on along the minus strand of CBDULU010000391.1, from coordinate 1,246 downwards.
TAGCCAAGGCAGAACAAAGTGGAAAAATTTTACAGGGATCCATTATCAATAAAATTATTGAAAATGTATCAGCGATCATGGAGTCTAAGAGTGCTTTGGAAGTAGTAGTAGCCAATCCCACAGCCGGATCCTGTGGTACAGTAGGAGGGGCTTTAAAAGCAGTTTCAGATGAAGTTGAAGCGACGATGGAACAAAAGGTCATGGCTTATTATGCGGCTGGACTTGTTGGAGCCTATTTCGCTATGGGACCTGGATTTTCAGCAGAAGAACACGGCTGTCAGGTAGAATGTGGGGCCTCTGCGGGGATGGCGGCAGCAGGAATCGTAGAGTTCTTTGGAGGGACTGCATCTCAAGGCCTGGGAGCTGCTTCGATGGCTATTCAGAATATGATAGGCCTGGTCTGTGATCCGATTGCAGATAGGGTAGAAGCACCATGTCTGGGGAAAAACACAAGTGCAGCGGTCAATGCCTTGTCTTCTGCGACGATGGCTACATCTGGTTTTGCTCACTTAATACCACTTGATCAGGTTTTAGAAACGGTACAAAGAGTGAGTACGGATATGCCTACTTGTGTAAAATGTACAGGACTCGGTGGGCTGGCCATTACACCCGCGGCCTTAAAGTTAAAAGAGCAACTAGAGCAAATCAAAATCGCCCAAACAAATGAATAAAATTTCAATGCCAAATTCAATACTTCTCATATATGCCTCTGTAGACGGGCAAACGAAGAAAATAGCGACTTATATCACAACACAATTAGAAGAAAAAGGCCAGAAGGTGCTATTATGTGATATAGAAGATTTTAAAAATGATTTATCACAATTTGATAAGATTGTTATCGGTTCTAGCATCAGATATGGGGTTCATCACAAAGCCATTATTGACTTCATCAACCAAAATAAAGAATCTCTCGACAAACATACAACGGCTTTCTTTTCAGTTAACCTTGTTGCAAGAAAACCCGAAAAGAACCAGCCAGATACCAATCCGTATGTGATCAAATTTTTTAAAGAAATTACCTGGATACCAACTTTTGTAGAGGTTTTTGCAGGGAAGCTAGATTATAAAAAGTATCCTTTCTTTGATCGTATCATGATACAGTTGATCATGTGGATGACCAAAGGACCTACTGATAGTAGCACAAAGATAGAATACACTGATTGGAAACGTGTATCTGGTTTCACCGATAAAATTCTTAGTTTATAATACAATCGCAATCTAAAGTGATTTAGGAAACTATATTCGA
>CBDULU010000390.1:0-2217 GCA_965368155.1 uncultured Flavobacteriaceae bacterium | reverse complement strand
GACCGAATCAAAGAGAGGAGTCTCCCTTTTTCGCTCCGGATCATCATCCCATGGTCCTTGCACTAGAATAACGTTTTCAATGACCATCTCATCCAATGGATACCAATTTATATAGTCAGCATCTAAAGTAAGAGCTTCAGTATATGTTTGATCTGCATAAAAATTGATGGCACCTGCCATTCCATAACCATCACAATGAATGAGTGTAGCAGATTTGTCCGAGACATGCTCAAAGGCATTATCTACGAGTGCCGCGAGTTCATTCCATCCTTGCATGTCAGCAAAATCCTGTGGCAGTGCATGCTCCTTTCCATCTTCCCATTTTAACATGCCCAGAGATTTAAATCTAGCAGGATTTTCAACAATTTTTTGGGGAGATAATACAGGTAAAAATATTGGGAAGATTGGAATGATTATAATTACCGGAATGAGCAACAATACAGGGCGCAAGTACCTTTTCCTGCCTTGTTCAAGAATTTTTTCCAGATAAACGGCTCCAAAAGCTATAAAAGTTGGGTAAAGACCAATGGCATAATAACTTTTCGCTTTTAGATAAAAATAAGCCAGGATGACAAAAACAAAGGTCCATAGGAGAAAGCGAAACTTTTTGAAAGGTTCGAATAGGAAAAAGGAAATAAAACCTGCAACCAGAACAAGATTGGCACCAATAAAAAACAGGAACTGATCTTTTAGAAAATCCATTCGATTAACATTTACCAATTGTGTTTCTGACAAGGTGTTAAGATGCCATATCACAGGAAAATCATTTTGATACTGCCACCACAGATTGGGAGCAATCAAGATCAGTGTCACTAAGAGAACAAGATAGAATTGTTTGTTAGCAAAAAGTTTTCTCTGTTTAGATAGTAGCATGGCAGGAAATAAACCCAATACCAGAAAGGAGATGTTGTATTTATTTAAAAACCCAAGTGCAAAAGCAAATCCGGTATACCATAACCATTTATTTTCTTGCGATTGCACAAAGCGAATGATGGTAAAAAACAGGGTAGTCCAAAGCAGGAATTCAAGTGAATTAGGCTGGTAGAGGGTATTGATTCGAAGTAGAGCAGATAAAGTTACACAAAGTGCACTGAGACTGAGCGCAAATAAATTACCTCCTAGTGTTTCTACTATTTTCCATACAACCCATATGGTCAAAGCCCCGAATAATGCTGGAAAAAATTTCACCCAAAAAACAGTTTTCCCAAGAGAAATGATCAGGTAAGATAGCCATGCAGTAACGGGAGGGACCGATACATATCCCCAGGCGATATGATTACCCAGATCAAGATGTAGAAATTCATCCCTATGCAATTCATACGCTGGGTTAATAGCAATATACTGTAAAACAAATTTTAAAAGGATGAATAAAAAAAGGACAAGGGTTTTGTTCTTCATTTTAGGAATATAAGATTAACGCAAGATAAAGAATCCCTGTAAATAGATATTATTGAATCACAGCTTCTGAAATCGATTGAGAATTTCTCGCTGACTAAATAAGGCATATAAACCCTCAAAAATCAATTAAAATTCAAAAGTTTTTGATTTATAAAACGAGTCATCAAACATCACCTGGGCGTGTCCGCTTGGCGCATCATAGGGGGCCTTAGGTAAAACAGATGGATTTGAAGGATAAGAGCCATTTTCAAAGGTCAATTCCTTAAAGACACCGGCATCTTTTACCAATAAAACAGACCATCCGTTTACTTTAGTACTCTCAACAAAAATAGGAGCCCTGGTTACAGTAAACTTTGTGATGACCTCACCATATTTATCCAAAAGCAGGAAGGTACAACCTCCGGACCCACAAAAATAAGAGCCGACAAATCGTACAAAAATCTCCTCATTTCCATCATCATTTAGATCGATTTTATAGAACTGAAATTTTCTGTCTTTAGGCTCCAAAAAAGAAATATCATCTTTTAAAAAATCATTTACCAGAAAGTTTTTTAGGTTATTTGCCGTCTGCTCATCGGTTGACTGAGGCACAAATTCAGTAGCCTCTTTTTCGGGAATTTCGTCTTTAGTAATAGTATCTGAAGCGGTCATATGCTCAGGTGCTTGATCGTTGGTTTTACTCGATTGTTGCCCCTCTCCTTTACAAGAGAGAACAAGTAAACAGATAAAAGTGATGTATAAATTTCTCATGATATTTGGTTTAGGTCAGCCACTTAAAGTTTGAAAACTAAATTTAAGCATTTAGATAATACCTGGCAA
>CBDULU010000389.1:0-2219 GCA_965368155.1 uncultured Flavobacteriaceae bacterium | reverse complement strand
TCTATAATTTCATTTGACAAGGCCGAAGAAACCCTTTCATCTGCATCCAATATAAAAATCCAATCATATGAAGCCTGCTCAATGGCAAAGTTCTTTTGACTAGAAAAATCATCAAAAACCCGTTGCAAAATACGCACGTTTCTCTGTTCACAAAAGTCTATGGTTTTATCTTTACTAAAGGAATCAATGACAATTACTTCATCGGCAAAGATCAAGGAATCAAGGGCTCCTTTAATATTTACCTCCTCATTAAAGGTCGGAATAATAGCCGTTATCTTATCCCTCATGCAGGCGAAATTTTAAAGGGTTCTCATAATCAAAATGAAGAAAACTAATCATTTAAAACCGTTAAACTGCCACATCATACTCACGAAGCGCATCATTCAAAGAAGTCTTCTTGTTGGTAGATTCTTTTCGCACACCAATGATCAAGGCGCAAGGCACTTGATAATCACCCGCTTTAAATGACTTGGTATAACTACCAGGAATCACTACTGAACGTGCAGGAACCCTGCCTTTCATTTCAATGGGCTCGTCGCCGGTTACATCTATAATCTTGGTACTCATGGTCAATACCACATTGGCACCCAACACAGCTTCTTTTTCTACCTTTACACCTTCTACGACAATACAACGAGATCCTACAAAAACGCCATCTTCAATAATCACAGGTGCGGCTTGCAAGGGTTCCAACACACCTCCAATACCTACTCCACCACTTAGATGAACGTTCTTCCCAATTTGGGCACAACTTCCAACAGTGGCCCAGGTATCCACCATAGTACCTTCATCCACATAGGCACCAATATTCACATAACTCGGCATTAAAATGGTTCCTTTTGAAATATATGCACCATGTCTTGCCACCGCATGAGGTACAACTCTAATTCCTTTTTCCTTATAGCCTGTCTTCAATGGAATTTTATCGTGATATTCAAAAATACCGACTTCCATTGTTTCCATTTTCTGGATAGGGAAATACAATACAACTGCTTTTTTCACCCATTCATTTACCTGCCATCCGTCATTTACAGGTTCTGCAACTCTTAATTCTCCAACATCCAAAAGATCAATAACTTTTCTAATGGCATCTTGCACTTTAGGTTCGGTTAATTGCTCTCTGTTGTCCCAGGCATTTTCAATTATTTGACGTAAATCGTTCATAAGGCTAAATTAAGTCGCAAATATAAAAAAGCAAGAAATAAAAAATCCGTTTTTTTTATATTCTTTTAAATCAAAAAAGAGGTAAATTTGCAAAAATTATAAGGAATGTCAAGAATTCTTGCCTTGGACTATGGCGAAAAAAGAATCGGAATTGCGGTAACTGATGATATGCAGATCATCGCCTCTGGTTTAGCAACGGTTCCTACGGCGGATATTTTTGAATTTTTAAAAGAATATGTAAAGAAGGAAAAGGTAGAACTCTTTTTAGTTGGAGAACCTAAACAGATGAATAATACTGCTTCGGAAAGTGAAAAGTACATTAAACCCTTTTTAAGCAAATTAGCAAACATGTTTAGCGACATTCCCATCAAAAGAATTGATGAAAGATTTACCTCAAAAATGGCTTTTCAAACCATGATCGACAGTGGATTGAAAAAAAAACAAAGACAAAATAAGGCACTGATCGATGAGATCAGTGCGACAATTATATTACAGAGTTATCTCTATAACAAATAAAAAGAAACCCATGATTTTACCCATTGTAGCTTATGGCGATCCCGTATTAAGGAAAGTAGCAAAGGACATCACTGAAGATTATCCAAAGCTCGATGAGCTGATTGAGAACATGAAAGAGACCATGAAAAACGCTCAGGGTGTTGGTCTGGCCGCTCCCCAAATTGGAAAAGACATCAGGCTGTTTTTAATTGATGCGTCTCCTTTTGCCGATAGCGATGAACTGGAAGAAGAGGAGAGAAACTTTTTGCAAGATTTTAACAGGATCTTTATCAATGCTCAGATCATTGAAGAGGAAGGTGAAGAATGGATTTTTAATGAAGGCTGTTTAAGTATTCCGAATATCAATGAAGATGTTTCAAGGAATGAAACCATACATATAGAATACCTCGATGAACATTTTGAAAAGAAAACGGATACCCTGTCTGGGCTCGCTGCAAGAATTTTTCAACATGAATACGACCATATTGAGGGTGTCTTGTTTACAGATAAGTTATCAAGCCTTAAAAAACGATTGTTAAAAAAGAAACTGGATAATATCT
>CBDULU010000388.1:0-2247 GCA_965368155.1 uncultured Flavobacteriaceae bacterium | reverse complement strand
GTCTTTTGGAAAATCCTGTGAAAAAACCTCTGGACCTATCATTTCCTGACGCTCATAATCCGCTGTAACTTTACAACTCTCCAGTGGAAAGAAAACACATCCTAGAAGGATCAAAAGTAAGCCATATTTTATTGATGATTTTATCATGACTTTTTCTCTCTTGTATTTATAATTGTATTCAATATACTCATGGCTATTACAACATAGCTAACGGCTATTGAGATTTGAATAACACGGCTCCATACCTTACTTCCTGCTTCAGCATCTGACGATGTTACCGAACCCAGAATTAACAGGAAAGTTGAAAACCCACTTCCGTAAATACTTGCGTACTTGCTATCAGAGAACAAGCGACTAGCAAAAAATAGGCCTATGCTCAAAGCGATCAGGATCATAAAGGTAAAATTAGGTACAATTGTCAAGAGTCTGTAGGCCAGAATTCCGAAAACTCCACCCAGGATATTGGCTACGATCATCACAAGACCAACTTTTGGGTTTGACAGTGCCGGACTTATGGTTAAGATTGCAATAAAAGTCAATACCAGCACACTGGAAGATAATTTGAACATATAAAACAATAGTAACACAGGTAGCAGAATCAAAATGATCCTTAACGCATATTTATAACGTTCTACTTCTGATTGTTTTTCTGCCTCTTGCTTTTTCTTTTCAAAGGGAATATCTGCCTCACAAAGTGGAAAAATCATAAACACCAATTGAGATAAAATAATTGCCATAAAGGCATTAAATACCAATCGGGCGGCTACATAACTTCCAATGGCACCAGAATCAATAGAGACAAATGGGATAATAATCAAACTCACCAAAGAGAACAATTTTACCATCATCGGAAGCTTATCTGTATAATACAACCACAATAGTGAAAGTAATAATAAAGGCATAAACACTAGAGGATAATCCAAAAATAATTCTGTGAACATGACAGTGATACCTGTAATAATGGCCAAAATCAAAACAAAACCGCCCCCTTGCTTAAAAGTAAGTGGTTTAGCACCTGGTGCTAAATAGCCAAGTGCAAGCACCGAGGTTAAATATGCCAAATCGTAATTCAACAGCGAAGTGACGCCTAGAATAAAACAGGAACCCAGAACGTATCTTAGAACAGGTACTAGCGTCCTCCATTCTATCGAAAGAAAGGAAATATTTTGAAGTCTATCTAACATAAGAGAGTAGAGAAATTAATCTTAATCTAAGGCTGGCAATACCGTTTAAAACAAAATTATCCCCAGTGTAAACCACTACATCTACCTGACCGCCTAACCGGTAAAGGTCCTTTACACTAGGATCATCACAGGTGATGATCACGGGAAATCGCTGGGGGTCCTGAAGCCATCCCTTTTTATCTGAAACCGTGGGAAGCCCGCCTTTATTGGTCTGATCAGTGGCAACACCAAAACCAAGACTCCTAACTTTTCCCTTAAATATCTTTCCAGGGGCAATATCAAGTACAAATTCAACCTCATTGTCAATTTTCATCTTAGATAAGTTGTTCTCTTTTAAATTAGCCTGGATCCAGACATCTGAACTTGAAATAAGAGTAGTGATCGGTTGTCCTGCACTGGCATAATATCCAAGATCTACGTCAAAACTTTCAATCACCCCATCAGTTGGAGCAATTACTGTTGAAAATTCGAGATCTAACTGAGCCTTTTCCAGCTTCTGAATCGCCCTTCTTATTTTTGGATTATCAGGGCCCGATTCTCCCAATGATTGTTTTGCTCTTTCAAGACTGGCTTCGGCAGACGCTACTTGCTCCAAGGCCTGAAGCAAGGCGGTTTCGGATTGATCCTTATCTGCTTCAGACAAGGCGCCTTCATTTTCTTTCATAACCCTTTGAACCCTGTCCCAATTTCTTTGCGCCCTGTCTAACTGGGCCTTTGCCACTCCAAGTTTTCCCGCAGAGGATTTTACAGAGGCCGAACTTGCCGCTATAGATTGAGTTGTATTGTCGATTTCTGCCTCGGCAATTTGTATGGCAATTTCAAAAGGCCTTTTATCAAGCTGAAAGAGGATGTCTCCAGCATTTACTCTAGAATGTAAATTGATATTGATGTCAGTAACAAAACCAGATACTCTTGGACTTACCGGTGTGATCAAACCTTGAATTCTAGCCTGATCTGTATAGGGTGTGTTCCGGTCCGAGCTCACATACAACACAAAGAATATCGCCGTGATCAGCAGTACGAAAAGGCTTACTTTTTTAATGGAGCTTTTGTCTTTTTCCAT
>CBDULU010000387.1:0-2249 GCA_965368155.1 uncultured Flavobacteriaceae bacterium | reverse complement strand
GGCTTATAAAGTCGAAATGGAAAGGGCTTATTGTGGATAAGAAAAAAAGTCTATATTTAGGTGTGAGAAGGGAGAAGTTAGAAGGGAGAAGTGAGACGTGAGAAGCAATTTTTTTATCGCTCATTGGCTTCGCTGAATCTTCGATTTCACGCATTCATGCATTATGACAATAAATCAATACATCATTATCCAAGCACATGAACCAGCCTATTCATGAAGATGAGTTAAATCGGATTCTTTTAAAACCCAGATTCAAACTGAAATTTAAAGAATCTGACCAGGAAATTATACAACAGTTTAAAGAGGAACTGACCAAAGATGACTGCATTTATAGCAGTAAGATCATTGATCATCATGTTGTCATTGATGTGCCCCAAAAGGATGAACATTTCTGGTCACCGCAATTACACGTTGAAATTGAAAAAGAAGGAGATTTGACTGTGGTAAAGGGAATTTTAGGTCCCAAACCTAAAATATGGACATTTTTTATGTTTTTACATTTTGCTGTGGCTATTGCTTTTTTTGTCTTTTTTGTGATCTTTTATTCACGATGGAGCCTTGATCAGGAGTATACTTTTTCAATGATGATGTGCTTACTGATGCCGGTAATTTGGGTAGCACTTTACTTTTTTGGCCAATTGGGTAAAAAATTCGGATATACGCAAATGGTAGGTTTGCATAACCTCCTTCTAAAAGCCTTAAGAAACTTTAAAACGGTACAGGATTAAAGAAATTTATTATCGAGTATGATTCGCATTTCTTCCTGCAGTTTACGAGCACTCTCTCTTGCCTGATCGGCAAAATCTTTTTTGGAAGAAGCGTAAATGATCCCTCTCGAAGAATTGATCAGGAGCCCAACATCACTATTTAAGCCATATTGACAAACTCCCTGAAGATCGCCACCTTGTGCTCCGACTCCCGGAACCAGTAAAAAATGATCAGGTACAATTTTACGGATCTTTTGAAAATATTCTGGCCTTGTGGCCCCAACAACATACATGAGTTGCTCACTGTTTTGCCAGTTTAAAGAGGTTTCAAGTACTTTTTCATATAAGGTAGTACCTGCTTCATCTTTTAATACCTGAAAATCCAGACCACCCTTATTGGAGGTCAGCGCAAGCATAATGGTAAATTTATCTTTGAATGAAAGAAAGGGTTCAACCGAATCACTGCCCATATAAGGCGCTACGGTCACAGAATCAAAATTCATATCTTCAAAAAATGCCTTGGCATAACGTGTTGAGGTATTCCCAATATCGCCCCTTTTTGCATCGGCAATGGTAAAGATTGAAGGATAATTTTCATTGAGATAGGCTATGGTTTTTGACAAGCTTTCCCATCCTTTTAAACCATAGGCCTCATAAAAAGCGGTATTGGGTTTATAGGCGACCGTCAGATCGTGAGTAGCATCAATAATGGCCTTATTGAATTCGAAAATCGGATCATCTGTGCTTAATAGGTGAGGAGGTATTTTTTCAAGGTCAACGTCCAGTCCGATACACAAAAATGATCTTTTGACTTTGATCTGCTGAATTAGCTCTTGTTTCGTCATTTTTTTTGAAAATTGATTGCTGCAAAAGTAATCAATTTATCAGTTTAGGTTATCTTTGTGATTCATTTTAATTTCAACCAAAAAACCAATTTAATGAGAACTAAAATTGTAGCCGGAAACTGGAAGATGAACAAGACCTATAAAGAAACAAAGGTCTTGGTCAAAGAATTAAATCATGCTGTAAAAGAGCTTACTTTAGATAATACCCGTGTGATTATTTCACCGACTTTTGTCAATTTGCAGAAGGCCTCAAAAATGACCAAGAAATCGGTCATAGAAGTGGCGGCTCAAAATATGCATCAGGAGGCAAGCGGTGCCTATACAGGTGAAATTTCGGCCCAGATGATCAAAGGTGTTTATGTTGATACTGTGATTTTAGGACATTCAGAAAGAAGGGAATATTTTGGTGAAACTGACGCACTTCTTGCTGCAAAGGTAGATGCAGCTTTAAAGAATGATTTGGAAGTGATCTTTTGCTTTGGAGAGGTTCTTGAAGACAGAAAGAGTGGCAATCATTTTAAAGTAGTGGAAAGCCAGATCAAGAATGCACTTTTCCATCTTGATTCTAATGCCTGGTCAAAAATTATTTTAGCATACGAACCTGTTTGGGCGATAGGAACCGGAGAAACAGCTTCTCCTGACCAAGCTCAGGAAATGCATGCTTTTATCAGAGAATTGGTTGCTGAAAGATATTTGA
>CBDULU010000386.1:0-2250 GCA_965368155.1 uncultured Flavobacteriaceae bacterium | reverse complement strand
ATGCTCGCTCATGGTTTTTCCGGCAACCACTTGCTCCGGGTTATAATACTTAAATGCGAAAGGATTATCCGATTCCTTTCCTTCAAATTTGATGTCTCCGATACCTTTAAAGTATTCTTTGTCTCCTAAAATCGCCATTGTTAATTTATTTATTGATGATATTGATTTTCCAATTCCTGTTTCCAAACTTCATATGCCTCCTTATAATTTTTTTTATCCCTTAACGGATGATAAGTCATGGAGTGCTCGCTATCTGAAAAAGCTTCCTTTATTGTTTTAAATGCTCCAGAACTAACACCGGCGGCTCTTGCAGCACCTATTGCTCCGGTTGTTTCCATGATCTTTATATCTGCACCTACCAGGGTTGAGATGGTATTTGAAAATAGCTCAGACCTGAACAAATTGTCATTTCCAGCCCGGATCACCTTCAGATCTACCCCATCATTTTTTAATATATCTATCCCATAAACAAAGGAAAATGCGATTCCCTCCAAAGCAGCTCGAAACAAATGCTCCTTTTTATGCACATTAAAATTAAGATTTGACATGCTGGCACCTTTACTTTTGTTGTTGAGCATCCGCTCTGCCCCATTTCCAAAAGGTAATATCCTTAAGCCTTCAGATCCTATAGAAACTGAGGCTGCCAACTTATTCATATCTTGATAAGAATCTCCTGAGCTTGCTATTTGTTGTTGCATCCAACTATATAGAATGCCGGCACCATTTATATTTAAAAGCTTTCCTATTCTAGGGGCTTCTTTGGTATAATTTACATGGGCAAAATTGTTAATTCGTAAACTTTCCTTGGTGATGGTGCTATCTGTTACCGCATACACAACTCCGGAAGTACCACCTGTAGCGGCAATTTCACCTGGTTTGAATACGTTTAAAGACAAGGCATTATTAGGTTGATCACCAGCTCGGTACAAAACAGGAATGCCTTCTGGCAAGCCAATTTCTTCGGCGGCCTGTTTTGTTACCTCCCCTTGATTTGAAAAAGTTGGCACTATCCTTGGAATCACCTCTGTACCAATACCCATATAATCAAATAACCATGTTGCTGGACTATTTTGCTTGAAATCCCACATGATACCTTCAGACAATCCAGATATAGTTGTTGTCGCTTCTCCTGTTAACCGCAGGGCGATATAATCTCCTGGCAACAATAACTTGTCTACTTTATCAAATATGTCAGGCTCATTCTCTTTTACCCATTTTAATTTGGATAAGGTGAAATTCCCGGGTGAGTTTAATAAATTAGCAACACATTTATCCTCTCCCACCCCTTTAAAAGCCTTATTTCCTATTTCAACAGCTCTGCTATCGCACCAAATGATTGATGGTCGTAACACTTCCTGATTTTTATCGATGATCACCATGCCATGCATTTGGTAGGCAATGCCAATTCCTGCGATGTGATGCGATGCTACTCCCGTTTTAGCCAGTAACTTCTCCGTTACTTTACAACAGTTTTTCCACCATACATCAGGTTCCTGTTCTGCCCAACCATTTTGTTTGGCCATAATTTTCATCTCCTGGTCAGGATAATTGGTCACTCCAACAGTTTTACCTGTACCCGACTCAATCAAAGCTGCCTTGACTGATGAACTTCCCAGATCGAATCCTATATAATACATATCTATAATGATTCTCTTAGTAATAATGTTGTCTCTATATACTGTTGCATGGGCTCGTCATTCATAATAAATTCAGCCGCCTTAGTTCCCAAAGCCTTAAAGTCAGTTGAAACCACAGAAATACCTTTGTAAATAAATTCTTTCATGGGGGTTTCATTATAAGATAAAAAACCAAGGTCTACACCCGGCTCCAAATTTTTAATTTTACACTGTTCAAGAAATAAACCCAATACCCTATCACTCACACTCAGGTAAGCAATACCCTTTTGAAAATCATATTTTTTTGAATCTGTCAAGACCTCATATTTAAAATTATAATCATTACAGAAATTTTTAAAAAAGTCTATCGTTTCTGCGGTGTGCTGTGTGTATTCCGGGTATAGAAAGTGGATTTCTTTATACTTTCTAAACAAATCAACACCCGCTTCCAAAGATGTATAAAAAGCCTTCCCAAAATCTTGACAGACATAATTATTATCAGGACTTGCGTAAATGTTCCAATCAATCAATAAAAGTTTTTCGTTGGAAATTTTTGAAATGACCGATGGCACATCTTTATGATCGAAATTCATCACGACATACTTATAGTATTTTCCCAAACTATTGTTCAGTA
>CBDULU010000385.1:0-2264 GCA_965368155.1 uncultured Flavobacteriaceae bacterium | reverse complement strand
TGCATGAAATCGAACCTGCCTGCCGGCAGGCAGGGATTCAGCGGAGCTAATGAATCATTGCATCATTACATCAATGTTCTATGGCATCACTTCTTTTAATATCCTGTTTATCTGTGGTCTTCAGATTATGCTTGTTATAGCTCAATATAGGAATAGAGGTGTTGAATTCCATTGTCCAGACTAGGTCTTCATGAAACAGTCTCTCAAAAATACCGGTGTGTTCTTTTTCAAGCATCACCATAAGATCAAAGTCATTTTCTTTGATATAAGTATTCAGCTTTGCGAAAATATTGTCAGATAATAATAATTCAAATGAAATATGCTCATATGAAATGTTCTCTTTGACCAGATTCTTAAACCATTCCATTTTTTCTTTATCCCTGAACTGATCTTCAGTGCATATATGAACAAACTTGATGTCTGGTTTATAAGGTTTAACGACTTCAATTAGCTGTTCGAGGGAATTCAGGTCAAAATCCTGAAGATCTGATGCATAAATAACTTTTTGAAAACCTCTGTAACGGGCTTTTTCAGGAACGGCCAAAAGAGGAACAGGGGATTTTTTTAGCAGTACTTTGGTGGCACTGCCAATAAAGATTTCCTTTAAAACACTTTTCCCTTTGACACCTGCAATAATCAAATCGGGTTTGTGTTCTTTGATGACCGAAAGAATGCCTTTTGAAATAGAATTATTTTGCACGGCGATAAAGGTTGGTTCGAGATCAGTAATAAATTGTTCAAAAAACTTCTTCAAGTAACGTTCCCAGCTTATGCCAGCTTGTCTTTTCATTTCATCGGGACCAATTAAATAAGGATGACCATAAACAGGTGGCATGTCAAATACATGTAACATAATCAATTCAGCATCATGCTTTTCAGCAATTTTCAACGCAAAATGAAAAGCCTTTTCAGCATTCTTAGAAAAATCTGTAGCAAATAATATTTTTTCCATTTTGTTTTTTTTTATATGATACCGGATAATATAGTAAAATAGAAAGGTATATACATTGACGGGAGTCAATGGCAGGGTTGATTTTGAGCAATCAATGTTTCAATGCTACAATGCCTCAATGCTACAATGCCTCAATGCTGAAGTGCTACAATGCTAAAATAGTAATGCATGAAATCAAACCTGCCTACCGGCAGGCAGGGATTCAGTGCAGCTAATGAATCATTGCATCATTACATCAATGTTCTATGGCATCACCTCTTTTGATATCCTTATGACCTGAAACGTTTAGATAATGCTCGTTATAGCTCAATAGAGGAATCCAGGTCCGGAATTCCATTTTACTAACCAGATCCTGATGGAACAATTTGTCAATAATTCCGCTACGTTCTTTTTCAAGCATGACAAGCAGATCAAAGTCATTCTCGGTCATATATCTATTGAGGGTGTTAAAAATATCTTCCGATAACACCAGTTCAAATGAAATGGCTGGGTAGGAAACAGTTTCATTGACCAGGTCTTTGAACCATTCCATTTTTTCAAGTCGCTCGTACTGATTATCGGTACTCATGTGCAGAACCTGGATCTCAGGTTCAAAGGGTCGAACCATTTCCACCAAATCCTGAAGGGCTTTCAGGTCAACCTCACGAAAGTCAGTGGTGTATAATACCCTATCGTAATCCTTTAATTCAGCATATTCAGGCACGGCCAAAACAGGAACAGGAGACCTTCTTACCAAAGCCTTTGTTGTACCTCCGAGCAAGAGTTCTTTAACAGGACTTTTCCCCTTGGTTCCCGTTACAACTAGTTGAGGCTGATATTCTTTTATGGCCGAAAGAATTCCCTGAACAACAGATTGATCTTCAATGGCCACACAGCTGGCCTTAACTTTGGTATCATAATGGTCAAAAAACTCCTGCAGGCTGCGTTCCCAACTTTTTTTAGCTTGTATTTTCAACTCAAAGACATCGTTTGTATATGGATAAGTCCAAAGGGTTGTTATGTCATAAACATGTAACATGATCAGATCTGCTTTATGCTTTTCTGCCAGGCTTAAGGCAAAACTAAAGGCCTTGTTTGCATTGTTTGAAAAGTCGGTTGCAAATAATATTTTTTTCATCTTTTCATCATTTAAATTTATTGCATTGAATATAATTAAAGAGTCAGCTCTAAGCATTGACGGTGGTCAATGAAATGATTGATTTTGAGCAATCAATGCTGCATAGCATGATTTTTGTTTTGCATTTTTTTTAAATCAGGATTCGTGAAATAATATGTTCTGTTCCTTTTTTTGCTGCTCCAAAAAAAGAACCAA